>DASSSG010000441.1:0-7640 GCA_035708545.1 Bryobacteraceae bacterium
GCGATTCGGCCTCGGCGGCGAAATGCCCCTTCTGATCAGGATGAAAGTCAGGCCGCCAGTCGCCATCTCGGGCATCGGCACGGCGCCGGCGCTCGCGACGATCGGGTACTACCGGACGCGCGCGGCGGAGCCGTGGGAAAAGCCCGAAAAGTTCGCGCCCATTCCCGGCCAGGGCATCCGCTCGGCGATCGTGCCCGGCGTCTTCGATGGGCTGATCCTCGCGCTCAGGCAGTATGGCACGATGAGCTTCGCGCAGGTAGCCGCGCCCGCCATCGAATACGCGGACGGCTTTCCCATCGCGGAGGAATTTGCGGGCATGTTGCGGAGCTACAGGCCCATGCTCGAGCGCTGGCCCGTATCGATGAACTTCTTTCTCCCCGCCGGCGAGCCGCCGCAGCCGGGCGACATCGTGCGCATGCCGCCGCTCGCGGCGACCCTGCGCGAGCTCGCCGCCGTCGAGAAGAAAACACGCGGCAAACGCGACCGCAAGCTTCAGGCAGTCCGCGACTGGTTCTACAAAGGCGGACTGGCCAGGCGCATGGCGGCCTTTTCCGAAGCCAACGGCGGGCTCATTCGCTACGACGACCTCGCGCAGTTCCGCGCGGAACAGGACCAGCCGCGGTCCGTGGATTTCATGGGTCATACCGTCCACAAACCCGGCTTCTGGACCCAGGGGCCGGTAATGCTCCAGGCGCTGCAGATACTCTCCGGCTACGACCTGAAGGCCATGGGGCATAACTCGCCCGAGTATCTGCACACGGTGATCGAGGCGGTGAAACTCGCTTTCGCCGATCGCGACCGTTACTACGGCGATCCGAAGTTCAGCACCATCGATGAAGCCACCCTGCTGTCGCCCGAGTACGCCGCAGCGCGCCGCAAACTGATCGATCCCCGGCACGCATCGCGCGAGCACCGCCCCGGCGACTTCGGCCCGCCGCTCGATCTTCGGTCCGCGCCCTCCGGCATTTCGGGAGCGCAGGACACGACCTGCGTCAACGTCGTCGATCGCGCGGGCAACGCCTTCTCGGCGACCCCCAGCGGTGCGTGGCTGCCGTCGGTGATCGCCGGCGACACCGGGATTCCGTTCACCAGCCGCCTGCAGTCATTCGTGCTCACGCCCGGACACCCGAATCAGCTCGCACCCCGAAAGCGGCCGCGCGTGACGCTCAGCCCGACGCTCATCACCCGCAACGGCGAGCTGGCGATGGTCATGTCGACTCCGGGCGGCGACAATCAGGACCAGGCGATGCTCCAGGCGCTGCTGAACATGCTCGTTTTCGGCATGGGCCCGCAGGAAGCGGTGGAGGCGCCGCGCTTTCAGTCGGAGCATTTCTACAGCTCGTTCGCCTTCCACGAGTTCACCCCTGCGAAGGTGAATCTGGAGGGCCGAATTCCGGCCGAGACCGTGGAACGTTTGCGCGCCCTCGGCCACGATGTCACGCACGCGCGGCCGTGGAGCAACTCGTCATCTCCGACCGTGATTCTGCTCCGGGACGAAGTCCTGCACGGCGGAGCGGATCCGCGGCGGGCGCGGTTTATTTTCGGACGATAAGCTTCGTCACTCGTAGCGGAGAGCTTCGGTCGGATTCAGACGGGCGGCCCGATTGGCCGGCAGCAATCCAAACACCACCCCCACGACGAGCGACACGCCAAAGGCAATCACGATCGACAACGGCGAGATCGGCACGCGAAATTCGTCCGTGAACAGCGCGATGCTCAGCGGCAGCGAGACGCCCGCGATGATGCCGACCACACCGCCGCCCACGCTGATCAGAATCGCCTCCAGCAGGAACTGCAGCAGCACGGCTCGACGCGCGGCGCCGATCGCCATCCGCACCCCAATCTCGCGCGTGCGCTCGGTCACCGTCACCAGCATGATGTTCATGATCCCGATGCCGGAGATCACCAGTGCGATCGCCGACACGAGAATCAGCACGATGGTCAGCACCAGAGCGATCTTCTCGGCCGCTTCGAGAATGCCGGCCAGATTGTTCACTGCATAGCGCGCACCCGGCCGATGCCGGCTCTCGATGATCCGCCGCACCTCCGCCGTGAGCGGTTCGACGTCCTGATACGCCCTGGCCTGCACGTACAGCGGATCGATGCGCTCGATCGGCACGAAGTACTTCACCACCGTAATCGGAATCAGAATCGTCTCGTCGGAGAGCTCGGAGAATCCGAACGTGTTCGTCTTCTCCCGGAAGGTCCCGACGATCGTGAACTGCAGGCCGTGGATCTTGATCACCTGTCCGACCGCGGGACTCTGGCCTCCGTACATGCGCCTCGCCAGCTTTTCCGTCAACAATGCGACCTTGCTGCGCATCGCGACGTCGTTCGCGTCCATGAAGCGGCCCGCGAGCACCGCGAGATTGCGCACCGTCTGATACTGATCGTCCGAGCCGATGATGCGAACGTCCTCTTCGCGCCCGCCGACCACCATCTGGTCGTAGGTCATCATCACGCCCGTGGCCGCCGAAATCCGATCGCCGAGTTGCCGGCGAACCGCTTCGAGATCCGCCAGCTTCACGAAGTCCGCCTGATACTGCGTCGACTCCTGACTGCCCGCCTCGTAGCCGGCGTAAATGAGATTGGAACCGATGCCGCGGATCTGGTCGAGAATGTAGTCCCGGCTGGTCAGCGATATGGTGACGACGAGGATTACCGACGCGTTGCCGATGACCAGCCCCAGCGCGGTCAGCAGCGTGCGGATTTTGTTCGAGCGGAGGGCGTGCGCGCTGAACCGAAGCGCTTCGCCGAAGTTGATCAAGCGCCGGCGACTTTCAGGAGCTTGTAGGCCTCGTCCCGCGAAGGATCGTCGGGCGACAACGGCATTCTCACGTAACGTTGCAGCAGCGCCCTGGCCGTTTCGAGATTCTGCCTGCCTCGGATGAGATTGCTCGCCCGCTCGAACAGCAGCCGCGGCTCGTTGGGAGCGATCTTCTCCGCGCGCGCGAAAACCTCTTCGCTCTCGCTGGTCCGCCCCTGTTTTGACAGGAACCGCCCGAGGTCGATAACGCGGCCAACCTGGCGCGGCGCCAGATTCGCCGCGCTCCGCAGATGGTTCTCGGCCGTGCCCCAGTCCTTGCGGCGTTCCGCGATCCGCGCCATGGCATAGTGATACTCGGCCGGATCGTTCGCCCGGATCTTCGCGGTGAGCGCCTCGGCCTTCTGCAGGCCACCCCCGAGAATCCCGGGGGCTTCGAGGTAGTACTCGAAGAGATCGTTCACGGCTTCGGAATTCCTGGGATTCAGCTGAACCGCCTTCTCAAAAGCGTTCCGCGCGTTGCGGGCATAACCAGGTGCCATCAGCGGATTGGACGTCTCAGCGCGCCGGCCCCACGCCTTGCCTGACCAGTGCCAGGCTTCTGAGCTTTGCCGGTCGGCGGCCACCGCGCGCTCGCATGCCTCCGTCGCTTTCTTGAACTGCCCGAGCGCAAACCAGCTCTTGCCGATCAGCAGGTGCGCAGGCGCATCTGCCGGTCCGGCCGCTGCCAGCAGCTGCACCACTGCTTCATACTGGGCTCGATTAAAGAGCTGCTGTGCCTGCTCGAGGTCCGCGGACGCGGCGCATGCCGCAACTGCCACGAACATCAGGATCGTCAACGCTCTGCGCACGACAATGACCCCGCTAACGGTATCTTATATCTCCTTGGATGCATCACATAGCGCCGCGGATACGGCGAATGTTGCAGGCCCGGTGAATACCCTGGCTCCCTGCTCTCGCACGTACCGAAACAGCCGCCCGACACCTATACGAAAACGCGTGATTAAACGGATTTCAGGCTCAGTCCGGCACCCCGCGCGCATGCTATCTTGAAAGTCAGAAGCCCCACACCCACAGGAGGTCCCGTTTGCCGGCATCATTCCACACGAAGCTGCCAGGCCTCGCCCTGTCTTTCCTGCTGTTTACAGGCATCGCGACAGCTCAGACGTCGCAGATCGAAGGCGTTGTCAAAGGCGAGGATGGCCAGCCCCTCAAAGACGCGGTCATCAAGATCGAGCGCAAGGACATCAAAGGCAACTACAAGACGAAAAGCAAGAAGAAGGGCGATTATATTCACGCCGGTCTTCCTCTCGGCACCTACAAAGTAACGGTCGAGGTCGCCGGGACCGACCGCGATACCGTCGACAACGTCCGCACCCGCCTCGGCGAGCCCACCGTCATCAACTTCGACCTGCAGCAGCAGAAGGCGAAGCAGACAGCCCTCCAGAAGGCGGCAGAAACCGGCCAGCTCACCCAGGAGCAGGCTCGCGAGATGTCGCCGGAAGCGCGAGCGGCCATGGAGAAGCAGATGAAGGACCGGCAGGCTGCGCTGGCGAAAAACAAAGTGCTGAATGACGCCTTCAACACCGGCAAGGCCGCGCTCGACGCCAAACAGTACGATGAGGCCATCGCGCAGTTCACGAAGGCATCCGAAATGGACCCGAAGCAAAACGTGGTCTGGAGCAACCTCGCTGAGGCGTATATCGGCAAAGCGAAGGTCACCGCGGCCCCGGCCGATCGCGAAGCCGCCCTCGCCAAAGGGATCGAATCCTACCAGAAGGCTATTGAGCTCGCTCCCACCGATGCCGGCTACTACAACAATTACGCGCTGGCGCTCGCGCAGGCGAAAAAGTTCGACGAAATGCGCGCCGCCATCGAGAAGGCCGTTTCCATCAACCCTGCCGGCGCCGGCCAGTACTACTTCAACCTCGGCGCGATCCTGACCAACACCGGCCAGGTCGCCCCGGCCTGCGAGGCCTTCAAGAAGGCTATCGATACGGACCCCAACTACGCGGAAGCTCACTTCCAGTACGGGGTCTGTCTCAGCGCGAAAGGCACCGCCAGGCCGGACGGCACAGTCGTCTACCCGCCCGAAATGGGCGACGCCTTCAACAAATACCTGGCGCTCGCTCCCACCGGTCCGAACGCCGAAGCCGCAAAGGCGATGATCGCTCAGATGGGCGGGAAGGTCGAAACCATCTATACCGCGCCGGGTGCGAAGAAGCCGGCTACTCCGCGCAGGAAGTAAGCTTTCGTTTCACCGTGAAGGGCGCTCCTGGCGGGCGCCCTTTCCCATGTTCCGCACCCTCTTCTATCTCATCGCCGCCGTCCTCATCATCACTGTTCTTCGGATGGTGATCGGGCGCGTCATGCGCGGCGCTGCCCAGGCTCTCCGCGACGGCGGCGCGAGGCGGCCGCCGTCCTCGGCTTCACCGGGCGGAGAACTGAAACGCGATCCCGTCTGCGGAACATATGTCGCCGAATCCGCATCTATCAAACGTTCGGTGAGTGGGCAGGTTTACCATTTCTGCTCGCCGGAATGCCGCGATAAGTTCCAGGCGTGAGACACTGATACCGATCAGCCGGAGAGATCGCACCGTGCTCGGCAAACGCGGGACCAGCACCGACGTACTTCTCATCGAGCCGGATTCGGAGCTCGCTTCGCTGCTGGTTGCCTCGCTTGACTCGCACGATGCCGTTGTCAGAACGGCGACTAACCACGAAGAAGCTCTCGAATCCCTGCGCGCGCCGCGATACCCGCAGCTGATCATTCTGGATCTCGACTTGCCTGCAGACCGCGGTCTCGATCTGCTCAGGGCGATCAAGGGGAGCACCGATCGCCGTCACATTCCGACCATCGTGTTCGCCGCCGATCCGGCGGCGATCGAGCACGCATGGGATGCGGGCGCCAATTGTGTGATCCGAAAGCATGACCACCCCGAGGAGTTCCACGCGCTGTTCCCGCGCCTGAGCCGCTTCTGGCTGGCCGCGGCCACGCTCCCGCGAAAGCTGCAGGCCCGCGCCGCGCCCAACTAGCCTGCCGTTTTCTATACCGCTTGCTAACGCGGTTTCTGAGCCGCGACCGTAAGGAAGCGGTTGTCAAGGATAACGCGGGACACCAGACCAGCCAAACCCCTATCTCAGTACAAAACGGCTCCGATAATTTAACTGCCAACCCTCCGCCTCGAGCTCCACGACCACGTTCTTCGCCGTCTTCGGCGGGACCTGCACCCACGCGAGACTCCGGCCCAGCGCTGCATCGAACACGCGGCTCACCGCATCCGCGACCTCCACCGTCGACCGGCAGAACACACCCACGCCCCCGGACGCCGCCGCAATCTGCATCATCCCTGCCTGGTAAGCCTCGCTCAACCGATCCGTCCGATGATTCAGATGCACGAAAAACACCGGAGCCTGCACCGTCGCAAGCGACCGCTCGATCGTCGTAATCTTCTCCCGGATCAGCCCCTCCGGAAACCGCCGGCTGAGATCACGGTGGTCGGACTCGTTGATCACCGGATTCGTGAAGTCTTCCCGGTAATTCCCTGCAAAGCTGTCCGTGATGTAAACCACCGCCGTCCGCACGCCGGACCGCGCCGTCACTGCATCGGCCACCTGCGACGCCTGCGCCACCGAATCGAGGAATGCCGCCTTGCCCCCAACGGGCACGTTCTGCACTGCGCCGGCGATCTTCTCGCGATCCCCCGTCGGGTCGAGCGCCACTCGCAGACCTTCATTGGCGCGCATCACACCGGCGTACGCATTCGCCGGAAGCGCGTGCACGCGCTCGCTGACTGCCGCCTTCGCCGCATCGGCCACCGCGAGGTCCCCCGCGAGATCGAACACGAGCAGCAGCACGATATCGTCGGCCGGCCCGCTCAGGCGCGTCACTCGCGTGCCCGCGCCATTCACGCGCGCCGCAATCTGCTCGCGTTTCAGCGCGCCGTCCGGCGCTTCCGCTGCAACCGGCACCCGCACCGTGCGCGGCGCCGGTTTCGGCGCCGCGGCCTTCGCTTTCGCGGGCGGCGTCGCCTGCGCGGACACCCCGGCGGCCCAGAGCGCGAGCGTAAGAACTGCCAGTCTCAGAAGCTGTACCTCACCCCGACCTGGATCACGCGCCCGCCCACCGACCCGATGATCCGCCCCGCGTTGACGTTCGGCGCGCTCTCGGGCCCTATCACCGTGTCAGGATCGTTCCAGTTTGCGTGGTTGACGAAATTGAAAGCCACCGCGCTGAACTCTACCGACCGGTCCGCCGCGAGCGAGAACCGCTTCGTCATCGACAGATCGTGGTTCTGGGAGCCCGGCCCGAGCAGGCTCGGGTGCGTCCGCGCCAGATTCCCGATGCTGAAATTCTCCGGATGCGCGAATGCCTGCGGATTGAACCACCGCTCGGGTCCGCGGTCCGGCGCGCTCGCATCGGCGCCCGCCACTGCGTTCGCGTACAGATACTTCACCAACCCGCCGGTATTGTTGAACTGTGGCCGGATCATCAGCGGCTCCCCGCTGTTCACCATGGTCATCCCGCTCACCGACCATCCCTCCACGAGATATCGCCGCCAGTCGTTCCACGCGAGCACCGACTTGCCCGGCCCGAACGGCAGCTCATACACGTAGCTCATGCTGAAGCGGTGCGGAGGCACCCCCGGCGTGCGCGCCCACTCCTTGTCCGGATGCAGGAAATCCTGCAGCCCGCCCGCATAATTGTCGAGCTGTTTGGCGAATTCGTAATACGCCGACAGCGACAAGCCCTGCGCCGTCCGGTTCTCCACCCGCACGGAGCCCGCGTCGCGCTGATACCGTCCCGCCGGGTACAGACCGTTCAGATCGAATCCGAGATACTGCGGGAACGGCCGCAGCGAGCGGCGGAAGCTCT
>DASSSG010000442.1:0-5283 GCA_035708545.1 Bryobacteraceae bacterium
CGACGCGCATGGCGAATCGCAACAGGGCTGCTGGCCGGGATCGGCCTGTTGTTTGTGTTCGTGACGATCACGCCGCTGGTGCCATGGTGGATTAAAGTTCTCGCGGGACCATGGCGCGAGCCGCGAGGAGACGTGCTCATCGTGCTCGGCGGATCGATGGTCGACGAGGTAATCGGATATTCGTCATACTGGCGCAGTGTGTACGCGATTCGTGAGTGGCAACGCGGATCATATCGCCGAATGGTGATCACCGGTGGCGGCGCCCCGGTCGCCGTGTCCAGCGCCATGGCTGCGTTTGTAGAGGCCGCCGGAGTACCGCGCGGCGCCGTGCAAACGGAAACCGACTCGAGGAGTACGCATGAGAATGCAGTGCAGGTCGCGCGCATTCTCGCGGGAACGACGGGGCGCAAGATCCTGCTGACGAGCGACTACCACATGTACCGGGCGCACCGCTGTTTCGAGCGCGCCGGCCTCGACGTGGAGCCCAGTCCCATACCCGACGCGGGCAAGCGCATTTTCGGTTCGCGGCTGGAACGCTGGCCCGTGTTTTTTGAATTGCTGGCGGAGACGCGCAGGATCGTGTATTACCGGGTAAAGGGGTGGATCTAGGCCGTCACGAGGCGAGAATGGCTTCGAACCGCTCCGATGCGCTCTCTCAGGAATAGCGCGAGGCAACGAGTTCAGAAGCGCGCCCGGGCAGCCGTTCGGCAGTTTCTCGATTCTGCAGTAATTCGAGGCAGCAATCCGCAAATGCCGCGGCAGTGTCGGCGCTGAGAATGTTATCGCCCCGCGCGATGTCGAGACCTTCAGCGCCGAACGCCGTGGAAACCACCGTAACGCGCGCGGCCGTAGCCTCGGAGATCCTGAGCCGCGTTCCGCCGCCGACGCGCAACGGCCGATCGAAACGCGTGCACCGACCAGCCGCGGCCGGATGTCATGCACAGTGCCGGTGACGTGAATACGGCTGTCGCCGCCGGCGAGAGCGCGAATTGCAGGAGTCGGCTTGCGCCCGACCTCCACCGCCTTGTTGACGTTCCGCGGGAGTGAAGCCTGCCGCACGAATCGCCCGCAGCAACGCGTTCCTTCGCCGATGCGTCGGATGCGCGACACTGCGGCGGGAAACGAATATGAGAATGCCAGCCAGACCATGCTGCCGACGCAGAACGCGGCTGTCGGAATCGAGATACTCCTTCACTCGCGAATTGGTAACTGACTCACGAGACTAACCTGCTCGTAAGTCGGGGGAACTGCGCCGACTTCGAAGCTACACTCGGCGGGATGACGGGTGTTACAGGCGGCTTTTGCAGTACCGCCAGCACCGTCGCATTGTACGGGTTCAGTGCCGGCATGGCGAGAGCGCGCAGGAAAAATACCTCGGCCACGCCAAGCGGGCCGTAAGAACCGAATACGCCGACGCTGCCTCCGATGCAAACGCTTATCGGGTTCAAGCCTGCTCGGATGCCGAGCTCTTTTATCTCTTCCGGAGTATTCACGCGGTAGTAGGTCGGAAATATGTCGCGCTCGGAGCGGCGCTCGAGCCACCAGATGATTTTGTGTTTCAATGGCTCGCTGAGCAGACTCGCGACGCGAATATAGGGGCAGCGCCGGTTCGGTGTGTGGAAGATCAACTGGCCGCCGGGCACGAGAACGCGCCGGATTTCGATGAGAATTGCGAGAGGGTCCTCCACGTGCTCGAACACCATGTTGGCCGTCACGATCTCGAAGCTCTCATCGCGAAACGGGAGGTGGGCACCCACGGCGAACGCCCGCAACTGGAGCAGCGGATGTTCGGCCAGTGCTGCATCCAGATCAACACCGGCAAGAATCGATGCACGCCGTGCGATTTCCGCCTGACGCTCGCGCGAGGCGCACCAGTCCGGCACGAATTGTCTGCCACAGCCCAGGTCCAGCCAGCGTGCACCATCAGTAATCTGCTGGCTTAGCAGCTCGAAGTACCGGTTTTGCGAGTGCTTCAACTCGAGCCCGATTGCCCTGGCAGTCCTTGCGATGATGCGGCTCCACACAATCGCAGTTTACAGCGCGAGACGCTCAAGGGGTGGGATCGGCGAAAACTCGAGTGCAGCTGCCTCCAGCCCGGTGTTACTGGCGATCGCGGAGGTGTCTGTGACGCGGACGACGGCACTCAGGCGCAGACACGCCGCGGGCCCAAAAATACGCGTTGGTTGCGCACATGATCTCCATGCGCGCGTGCGGCGGCCGAACGCAACGAGAAGTCGGTGGCAATCACGCGATCGCCGCGAGCGCGGCGTTCGCGGACACACGCAGGAGGCCTGCGCACGACGCCTAAAAGGCGAGCGCGAACATGCCCGGAAAGGGGATGCCAGGGCGTCAGCCGCCGAACGCCACGCCCGACCGCGAGGCAGCGTGCCACCGCGAATCGCGATCGGGCCTTGCGGCTCTGTTGCTGTCAGCGGTAGCCATTGTCTGTGTGACGCTGCTGCGGACAATGCTCGTGACGGCCGACAACCCGAACTTCGCACAGCCCGGGACGACAACAAGTACATCCACATAGCTACCACGGACCGCTCGGGGTCCATATAGCCCCGTTCTGCTGGCGAATCGTGAATTCGATGAACAAGTATGAGATTGCCGTGTACGTCGCGCGCATTCTCGCCGGAACGCCGGCCGGAAGATCCTCCTGACCAGCGACTATCACATGTGCCGCACGCGCCGCTGCTTCAGGCGTGCCGGTCTTGACGTGGCGCCACATCCGATACCCGACGGCGGCAAGCGCATTTCCGGTGCGCCGCTGCAGCGCTGGCAGGTCTTCCTTGATTTAGCGGCCGAGACTGGCAGAATTATTTACTACCGTGCAAAAGGGTGAATACAGGGACGAAAAGTCGCCTCAGCGCGGTATCTCGCCAGCGGCGGCGGAGCATCGTCATCGCTCGTCAACACGAAGAGGTGGTGGAGGTAAACTGCGCCGCGTCCGCGGCTTGAGCCGTGCCATTTTGGCGCATCCAGCATTCAAGCACGTACGCATACCAGAGCGCCTGGCTCGCGGCGCCAGCTCGCACGGCGCGTTCGAGTTCGTCGAGCGCGGCTTTGCTCCGAACCCAGCCGCCCCTCTCGAGCACGGAATCGGAGAACGCCTCGCTCACTGCCTTGCGCCACGGCCCCGCCAGCCAGCGGTGCACGGGAATACCAAAGCCGCGCTTAGGGCCGCTGGCTACGCGCGCACCGATCCGACGCCGCGCGATCTCCCGCAGGACAGCTTTCAGTTTTCCCCGGTGCAGGCGGATGCTGTACGGCAGGCAAGCTGCGTACTCCCACAGTTTCTGATCGAGAAACGGAGAACGCGCCTCGAGTCCCCAGTACATGGAGGCGCCGTCGACTTTCGTCAAATACTCGCCAACGAACCGGTTGCGATAGTCGTACTCGAGGAAATCGCTCAGCAGACGGCGTGCCGACTCGGGTGACCACGGCAGCTTCCGCTGTGCCGGGGACAAGCCATTCAGGCGCTCGCCGAACAACCCGATACGGCGGCAGTACGGCAGGCCAGGTCTGGCCGCGACAGCCGCGCCGAGTCCACCGGTGGCGTAATCGAGAAAATGCACAGGACGGCGAAAACCGGGGGCGTGCACCAGCGTGCGACCGACCGACTTCCAGGATCGCGCGACCGGCGCCGGAATCGCGCGGGCCACACGCTCCGCTGCCCAGAAGTACCGGTGTTCCGGATAGCCGAGAAAAACATCGTCGCCGCCGTCGCCAGTCAGCAGCACCGTCGCATGCTCACGGACGGCGCGGGACACGCGCAGCATGCCGATCGCCGATGCACAGGCGAACGGCTCGCCGTACGCGGACGTGAGTTCCTCGATTTCAGGCGACTCGCCCGTTTCCATTGGCAGCACGCGGTGTGCAATGCCAAGTTGGCGTGCCGTGGCTGTCGCATCGGCGGTTTCGTCCCAATCGTCTCCGGGCGTGCCAACCGTGAAGGCAGTGATATCGGCTCCCGCCTGCTTTATGGCCCAGCAGATGAGACTGGAATCGACGCCGGCGCTGAGCAGGGCAGCTACCGGCACGTCGGCATCAAGCCGAATCCTTACTGCCTCGAGCAGACGTTCTTCCGTCCCGTCGACAGCCTCTGCGAAGGACTGCGCGGCAGCTGTCTCGATCTGTGGCACCGACCAGTAGCGGCGCACACGGCCGGCGCCGTTCGACCACTCGAGCAGGTGCCCGGCAGGGAGCTTCGCGGCGCCGCTCCAGATGCAGCGGTCATCGGTCACATACCCAAACTCGAGGTATTCCGCCATGGCCTGCGCATCGATATCCTGCACGATGCCGGCGCGGCGCAGAGCCCGTGCTGTCGATGCAAACGCGAGCACTCCCTCTCGACTGGCGTACAGCAGCGGTTTAACGCCGAGGCGATCCCTCACGAGAAACAGCCGGCGCTCCCGCTCATCCCACAGCGCGAACGCGAACATACCGTGCAGCTTCGCAACAAGCGCGTCGATGCCCCAGGCGGCATAGCCGAGCAGGATGACCTCTGTATCCGTGTTGCTGTGAAATGAGAACCCGCGGCTTTCGAGTTCCCGGCGAAGCTGGCGAAAGTTGTAGACAGCACCGTTGAACACGAGAGCCGTCTCGCGGCCGCGATCCCGCATTGGCTGGCTTCCGGCTTCGCTCAGATCGAAAATCGAAAGGCGCCGGTGGCCGAGCACGGCCGTACGCCAGCACTCGATACCCTCGCCGTCAGGGCCGCGGCGCGCGAGGTCGGCGGTCATCAGGCGTACGCGATGCACCGCCAGAGTCGGGTCGCTCTCGCCGACTACACCCGCGATTCCGCACATTCAGCCCTCGTCTCCGCCACTGCGTGCCTTTCTTCCTGCATGACGCGTTCCTGGCGACTCCAGCCGCGCCGGGTATGCTCACTTTAGTATATGGACTCGCCAGCCGACTCCGAGACGCAGCAGCCTGCAGTGACGTCGGAGCGCGTCGCGGCGTCTTCGCCGAGAGTCCTCATGATCGGCCCCAGTCTGCGCATACTCGGCGGCCAGGCTGTGCAGGCAGCCGCACTGTTCCGATGCCTGCGTGAGGAGGGCGCGATTCCCGTCAGCTTCCTGGCTGTCAACCCGCAATTGCCCGGCTGGCTCGGGCGTCTGCAGCAGATCCGGTACGTGCGAACGATCGTGACTTCGATGGCATATATTGCAGCTCTGCTGGCGCGCGTTCCGGGCTGCGATGTACTGCACGTGTTTTCGGCGTCGTATTGGTCGTTCGTGCTGGCGCCAACTCCGGCGATTGTCGCCGGCCGGCTGTTCG
>DASSSG010000443.1:0-8191 GCA_035708545.1 Bryobacteraceae bacterium
GCCGGATGGGTGGTACATGTCTGCGAACTCTTTCGTTTTCGGTTTCTCGCTGGAGGGAAGCAACATGTGCGCCTGGGAGCGGACCAAATTGCTGGTCGGCGACCTTACGGCAAAAGTAATCTGCGTGGTGACAGGCAGCAGCCAGTTTGCCGGCCTGCTCCCGTCGGACTGGGACGGCGCCATGTCGCCACCGGCAGCAGCACCGAACTACTTCATCGGCCTGTACAGTACATCGCAACTCATGATGTTCAAGATGAAACCCAATTACTCGAATCCGTCTGCCACGCAGGTCATCGGGCCGAGTTACATCAGTATCGAAGCGTTCAACCTGCCATGCGGCGACGGAGGCGATTGCATACCGCAAAAGGACTCAACGCAACTGCTTGCATCGATCGGCGAGCGTCTCATGTACCGGCTGGCATATCGGAATTTCGGAACACACGAATCGCTCGTGGTGAATCACTCGGTGGGGACCAACGGCACCGTGGGAATACGCTGGTACGAGATACGCAGCCCCGGCGCGACGCCGATTGTGTATCAGCAGGCGACTTACGCGCCGGACTCGACAGCTCGGTGGATGGGAAGTATGGCCATGGACAAGGCCGGGAACATCGCCGTGGGCTACAGCACATCTTCGACAACGATGTATCCATCCATTCACTACACGGGCAGGGAAGCAGCCGATCCGCCGGGAACGCTGCGGGCCGAGCAACTGTTGTGGGCCGGCAGCGGATCGCAGACCCCGGGCGACAGCGGCTCGAACCGCTGGGGCGATTATAGTTCGCTGGAAACAGACCCCGTGGACGACTGCACGTTCTGGGGAACATGGCAATATCTGCCCGCGAACGGGACATTCAACTGGCGGACTCGCATCGCGGCATTCAAATTTTCCAGTTGTGGCGCGCCGGTTCTGAAGACGGATACTACGACAACGATCACCGCCGACACGCCCGATCCTTCAGTGGTCGGACAGCTGTACACGGCGTCATATACGGTATCGCCGCTGGCAGGCACGGGCATTCCGACAGGAACCGTCGTCGTGAGCGACGGTGGAGGCAGCAGCTGCTCCGGCAGTGTCGCGGCCGGAAGTTGCACGATCACGCCCAGTACCGCTGGAAACAGGACGCTGACGGCCAGCTACGGCGGAGACGCGGCGTTCAACGGCAGCACATCGCCCGGCGTATCGCACGTTGTGAATGCGGCGACTACCACGACAAGCATCAGCTCGATCACGCCGGAGCCGACAGTAACTGGCCAGTCCTACACGGTCAATTTCACAGTCAGTGTCATTGCACCGGGAAGCGGCACTCCCACGGGCACCATGACGATCAGCGACGGAACAGGCGCCGTGTGCACGACAACACCGGCCACGGGATCGTGTGTGCTGACGTCGGTTACCGCGGGCAGCAAGACAGTGACCGCCACTTACTCCGGTGATGCGAACTTCAACGGTAGTGCAGCCAATGCCGCGCACACAGTCAGCAAGGCCGGCACCGCAACCACGATTATTTCCGATACACCGGATCCGAGCACGGCGGGAGCGACATATACGGTCGGTTTCACGGTTGCCGTAAGCGCACCCGGCTCGGGTACGCCGACGGGAAACGTAACGCTGAGCGACGGTACAGGCGGCAGTTGTACAGTGCCCGTCTCGTCCGGAAGCTGCTCGATTGTCTCCACGACGGCCGGAGACAAGACACTCACAGCAACGTATGACGGCGATGCGAACTTCAATGGCAGCGTATCACCGGGCGTACCGCACAAGGTCGACCCGGCCGCCGGCAGTGTACCCGCAGCGCCAGGCAATCTCACGGCGAACCGGGTCAGGAATACCGGTCAGGTGGCACTCGGCTGGACTGATAACTCGAACAATGAAACCAACTTTGTTCTTGAAAGATGCACAATCACGGGAGAAGGCGCATTCAGAACCTGCACCTACGCAACGCTCGCGACTATAGGCGCAAACCTTACGTCGTATAACGACACAGCTCCCTCGGGTAGGCATCGGTATCGAGTAAAGGCAACGAACGGCGCCGGCTCTTCGCCCTACTCCAACGAAGCGCAAGTGAACATCCAGTAACGGGCGCGCAGGGCGCGCGAGCCGGCTGTTTGCGCAGGTGAACAGACAACCATGTGGGCCCGGCGGTGAGATGACCTCCCGCGCGTGTTCGGATGCGTGAAAACTGTCCGGTCACTGAGCGGGAAGCTCGTCCAGATGCCGTAACCAGATGTTGCGGAACTGCATTCTCGTGATGGGCAGGCCGGGTCCGCTATGGTCCTGAAGCATCAACGGGCCGGAGTCTTCGATGCGACCGGGAACGCAGGCATCCCGGCTCGCCATGATGCCGACGTGATCGAGCGCGAGCACTCGGTTCGAGAACAGAGTCACGGTCGCCTCGCGGACTAACTCGCCCTTTTCGCTGCACTGCGGAGCGTGAAAGATAATGTCGTAGGTCTGCCATTCGCCCGGCGGGCGCGCGGCGTTCACCAGCGGAGGAGTCTGGCCATAGAGTGCGCCGGCCATCCCTGTCGGATAAGTGGCATTTCGGTAGGAATCGAGTATCTGAATCTCATAACGGCCGTGCAGATAAACGCCGCTGTTGCCGCGGAGTTGGTCGTGCTCGTCGGGCATTAAGGGCACGTTGAATTCGAGATGGATCTGCGCGCTGCGGAATTTCTGTTTACTGTAAATATTGCCGACGCCGCTCACGCAGGTCATGATGCGTTCAGCAAGGTCGCATGCTGCGGGACTGCCTTCGGCGGTGGTCCAACCCGACGTGGTCGTACCATCGAAGAGCACTACGGCATCCGAAGGTGCTTTCGTGTCGCGGCTGGGCGGAGTTACAACCGGGATCTCCTGAGCGAACATGCACGAGATGGCAACAACAAAAATGCTAATCCGCATTTGCAGCCTGCACATCCGGATGATTCCAGTTGACGATCACGACCGAGTAATCGTGTGTCTCGCCATGGCGTTTCTCGATACGAATGGCGCCGCGCTCGGACAGATCGGAGACCAGGCGCTTACGTTCCCACTCCTCGAGTTCCGGCAGCTCGGCGCGAAGCTTATGCAGGTATGGCGCAAGCCAGATCTCCGGCTTGTCCGCGAAGTACTTCAGCATGGTGCGAAGCGCGGCTGAGGTAAGCTGGTCCGAATTCCCGTCCCGTGTTTTTCCTGTCGCCGGCTTCAGCGTTTCCGTATGTACGAACTGTGTGGCGTCTATGAAGAATTCCGTTCCCACATTCGAGATCAAATCGCCCGATACACACTGCCGAAATCCGACGACGCGCACAGTGCGCCCGTGCTTTGTCAGATGGCGGATCACGGGAATGTAGTCACGGTCGCCCGCGACGAAGACAAACGTCGTGATTTCGGGACGCGTATAGAGCGTCGCCATTGCGTCCACGCAGAGCTTCATGTCGGCGGCGTTCTTATGATCGGTCCCGAGTACGTTGTGAGTCTCGAAACCAATAAGATATAGCGCGCCCTGAACGTTTTCTTCGATGCGCTCGAAGTCGGCGTAGGCATCGAGGCTGATCGCGTGCTCGTTGTACTTCTCGGCTAAGTGCACCTTCAGGTTGCGGAGCAGTGCGACGGTGAGATCGTCCGCGTTATCCTTTTCGACCCCGCTGCTGCAAAAGTAGTAATAGACGTTCTCGAAATCGACGAGAACCGATGCGAGCGTTGGTTTCGTGTCCATGGGGCACTCGCCCGAAATGCCCGCAGTGTAACATCCGACCGTTACCCGGTCAGAACGTGATACCCACGAGCACCTGGGCCTGGTTGCGGGAGCCCAGTACCGCATCAACAAGCGACTGTGTGAAGCTCGAGCCGTTCCAGCGCGTAAAGCGCACTTCCGGTGTTACGTACACGGGCCCGAGCGCGAAGCGAAGGCCTGCGCCGGCCACGAAACCGACCGTGTTGTTTGTGGTGTTGGCGTGGAACAGATATGACGGCACGTCGCTGAAGTTGTTGATGTGCCGGACACTGACGCCGGCCCCGACCACGGGCGCGATGGCGTGCCGGCCGGCCGCGAATTTCAGCATCACCGGGAACTCCCAGGAATCCGAATGCGTGTTAATGGCGTTCAGCAGATTGCCGAAACGGCCGATATTCAGGCTGTGGCGATTGTAGAGCGCATCGCCTTCGACCGAAAATCCGAGCGGCAGGCGGACGCCGAGCGTCGGACCGATGGCGTACTGCCGGGTCGGAACATCGACCGGGAGACTCCCGAGTACCGTGTTGTTTGTAATTGAGGCGCCCCCGCGGGCGCCGATAATCAGCGGGCTCGCAGCGAACGTGGGCAGGGCTAACAAAAAAGACAGGACAGCGTACCGCATAGCTGGGATTGAGACGGAGCGGAGATGCGCCTGCGTTCCCGTTTTTTAGCTGCCGCCGCGAAAGGCAATCCCAAACCGAACGCCCACCAGGTGCATGTTGATGCCTTCGGCGGGCCATACGTTATCGCGAAGTTCGAGGCGGACGCCGACGTGGCGGCCGACCCAATAGTTCACGCCTCCACCGATGTTCCACAGGAACGAAGCTCCGCCGCTGGTGAGTACGCCGACGCCTCCGGTTACAAACGGATCGAGTCGCGGGCTTCCGCGGCGCAAGTACACCGCCGGATTAATGGAAAATAATGCGGCCGCACGGCCCAACTCCGATCGTGGGAACAGCGCGCCCGCTTCCCCGCCGATCGTGACGTGCTCCCCGATGCTCTTTTCGGCGCCGCCGCCGACGTGAACCAGTGTTCCGGCCCACCGCGTGTAAATGCTGTTTGCGACGCCGACAGGCCCTGCAAACAGGTAGCCGTTCGAATGCTGGCCGAAACAACGGCCGGCGGTGAGCAATATCGCGAGCACGGCCAGTCGAATCATCGATCCTCCTACCTGAGGTAGAACAAGCTGAGCCGTGGCAGGCCCGCATCTTCGAGGAGCCGGCGCTCGAGATAGTGACGTTCGAGCATCGCGAGCTGTTCCGCCGACATTTTGCTTCGATACGGCCTGAGCGTCAGATCGAGCTCGCGCCGCGCCCGAAACAAGTGGTCCTCCGGCTGTCGAGTGCGTGCGATCGCGGCCATCTTCTCCTCGAGTGCGGTGAGCCGTTGTTCGAGCTGTTCGAGATCGGCGTAGTGGCTCTCGGCGCCGGCTTGCAGACGGTCGAGCGCGTCTGCGATCTCGCCATAGCCGGCCTGTTCGCGCAGCTGGCGGCCGGCCCCGGCCAGATGCGTCCGCAGCTCATCGAGCGAAAACGGCGCCTGCACCTCCCGCCTGCGAGCCGTGCCGGCTTCGGCCATCAGCTTCGCTTCCGCCATCACCAGCTGTGTGCAGAAGGTGAGCGAGTTGATCTGCTGGAATTTTCGTTTCCGGCTGCGCCAGTTCTCGAAGGCAAGATCGATGCCGCGCAGCACGGCCTCGAGCGGCACACCCGCGTTCTTCCAGCCCTCGAGCAGCGCCCAGTCGATGGGCGAAAGCAGGAACAGGCCGGTGCCGCGCGCCCGCTGGAAATGCTCTTCTACTTCGGTGAAATAGTTGAAGTAGCTGCCGCGGGCAGCTGGTGAGTCCTCTCCCATATGAGCCTGAGCCCTTCGAGCGTGAGGTCGGGGTCGCTGTGATGGACGTAGCGAGATGCCTGAACGATCAGGTCCGCCTGGCCGCCCGTCGCGACGGTCCTGGTGCCGGCACCCATCTCCGCCAGCAGGCGCTGCAGAATGCCGTCGATCATACCGAGCATGCCATAGTACAGGCCTGACCGGATGCTGCCGGAAGTAGTGGTTCCGATCAGCTTCTCCGGCTGACTGAAATCCACGAGCGGCAGGCGCGCGGTACGCGTGAACAGAGCGTCAATCGAGATACCGATGCCCGGGCAGATCATGCCGCCGAGATACTCGGCCCGGGCGGAAACACAATCGAATGTGATTGCGGTGCCGAGGTCGACGACAATCGAAGGGCCGCCGTATTTCGCGAACGCCGCGACGCCGTTCACAATGCGGTCAGCGCCGACCTCGCGTGGGTTTTCATAGCGTATGGTCAGCCCGGTGTTCGTGTCCGAGGTGACAAACATCGGATCGCAATTGAAATAGCGGCGGGCCATCTCGGCGAGACGGGAGTTCACGGGAGGAACGACACTCGCAACGATGATGCCGTCGATGCTGGCGAGTTCGAGGCGCTCGAGCGAGAAGAGGTTGCGCAGAAAGATTCCCCATTCGTCAGCGGTCTGCTCGTGAACCGTGCGGAGGCGCCAGCGATGGAGAAGCTCGGCGCCGCGGTAGACGCCGATGGTGATGTTGGTATTCCCGGCGTCAAGCGCGAGCAGCACGGACACCTCCCGCGACGACCGTATGCAGGCGGCCGGTATCGTCGCGTACCAGCAGAAAACCGTCTTCGTTCAGTCCGGCGGTGATGCCGGAAATCGGGGATGAACCTTCGATTCTTACGTGCTTGCCGCGGACCCATGTGGAGGCGGCGGCGAACTGCTCGCGAATGTCCGCCGGCGTGAGGCTCACGAACCGGCGTACACCGGCGATCAGCTGAGCCAGGAGATCGTGAGCATCGTGCTCGCGCCCGGTGACGATGCGGAGGGAGGTGGCTACCGGTTGCAGTTCGGGCGGGAACGCCGTCTGGTTGACATTGATGCCGATACCCGCGATCACGGCGCCGTGCTGCACCTGCGCGAGGATGCCGCCGACTTTACGATTGTCCAGCAGAAGATCGTTGGGCCAGCGGAGATCCGCGACGACGGCCGCCGTCCTGTAGATCGCTTCGCGAGCAGCGAGGCCGAGCGCGAGAGTAACCACGGGCGGAGGTTCTGAAAGACGGAGAACGATCGAGGCATAGAGGCCTGAACCTTTTTCCGAATGCCAGGTACGCCCGAAACGGCCCTGGCCGGCGGTCTGCTCATCGGCTACCACAGTGGTGAAGGGCTCACAACCTTTTGCGGCGAGTGCGGCGGCGAGTTCCATCGTGGACGGCACGGTGTCGTGCCAGTGGATCATTGTGCGATCTGGTTGAGCGGCGGTTGGCAAACCCGCGCCCAGGAGGACATCCTGGCCCACCTTGCTCACGGGGAGCAGCTCCAGCCGGAAGTTCAGGTTCGCGCTCACTGCTGAATGCGTGATGGCGCCGGACGACACGAAATCGGCACCCGTTTCGGCGTAGGCGCGGATGCTGTTGAGGTCGATGTTGCCGGAGAGTTCGACCGAGGCGCGTCCGGCGATGCGGCGAATCTCTTCGGCGGCCTGCTTCGGCGTCAGGTTGTCGAGCAGGAGGTGCTGCGCCCCAGCCGCGAGAGCCTCGTCGATGTCGGGGCGCGTGCGGACTTCCACCTGCACCCGCACGCCCGGCGGATATGGCCGAGAGAGCGCCTGCCTCACGCCACCGGCGGCCGTGATGTGGTTGTTCTTGATCAGCACCGCGTCGTAGAGGCCCATCCGATGATTCACCACGCCACCTGCGGCCGAGGCGAGCTTCTCGAGCCGGCGCAGTCCGGGCGTGGTCTTCCGGGTGTCGAGGACACGGCATTTCGTGCCCGCGACGGCGGCCGCGTATTTGTGCGCGTTGGTCGCGATGCCGCTCAGCCGCTGCAGGAAATTCAGCGACACGCGCTCGCATTCGAGGAGCGTGCGCGCCCGGCCGCGAACGGTCGCGATCGTGTCCCCATCTTCGGCTCGCGTGCCGGTGGGACGGAGAATTCGCAGCTCATCGGCGCCGCCCCGTTCGGCGAAGATGAACTCGAGAAGTTCCGTGCCTGCCACGATCATAGGCTGCCGAGCCATATAGCGCCCGTTGGCCATCAGATCGGCCGGGACGCATGCCTCCGTGGTCACATCACCGCTACCGAGGTCCTCGCGAAGGGCGAGCCGGATCAGCTCGAGCGTATCGGGGTGGACGGTCATGCTGCGAGCGCTTCGCGATTCCTGCTGAGCTGCGCCTCGTATTCCGCCAGCTTCTTCCGGATGCCTTCGATGACGTGCGCGGGGGCGCGGCTGAGAAAGGTCTCATCGGCAAGCTGGCGCCGCGAGTTTGCAATGTTCTTTTCGAGCTGCTCGATCTCTTTGGCGAGACGCTGGCGCTGGGCTTCCGGCATGGCCTGCACGCGTACCCCGATATCGACGCCCTGGATGACGCGAAGATGACGCACGTATGGGTCAGCGCCGGCGCGCAGATCGAGCCTGAGCCGGCCGAGGCGTTC
>DASSSG010000444.1:0-3122 GCA_035708545.1 Bryobacteraceae bacterium
TTTGACAGCAGTGGACGACCGCGCCCGATCGGCAGTTGATAGATCCCGGCCGACGTCAGCTTGTGTCGCGGGAGCGTGAAGTTCGCGCTTTGCCACGACACTACCCGGTCGAAGTGATCCGTGTCGTCATAGAACTCCTCCGTCCGGCCGCGGTTGTAGTTGTAACCGAACAGAAAGTTGAAACCGCTCGCGAACGGCCGCTGCACCTGCAACTGGATCGCGTTATACCGCGTCCTGCTCATCCCGACGCCGCGCTCGGTCAGGCTCCCATATTGCGGATACGGCGCGAGCAGCGACGCAACGGTCACGTTCCTCTGGTTGCGCAGTTGTCCGGGAAACTGGTTGGGCGTGAGGATCTGGTAGAACGGATTCGGCACGCTCTGATCGACCAGCGATTTGTGCTGGAAGGCGATCTGCGGATCTCGCAGGTTCAGGTTGATATTCTGCGGCGCATTGTGGCCGAAATTCGCGAAATACGTCACGTCGGCAACAATCAGCCACGGCAGTTGCCGCTGGAGCGACAAGTTGAATCGGTCGTTCGTTTCGTTTCGCCAGTCCTGCGCGAACCACAGGGTATCGGTTCCAAGACCCGTATAGCGGCCGAGCGTTTTCCCGATCGGCGGAATCAGCGGATTGACACCCGCCGGATAAGGATCCGACAGCCGGGCCTGCGGTTTTCCTTCGAGCACGGGAAGCGGATTTGTTGTCTGGTCGAAGCCCTGATACGGCGTACTGCCGAGAACATCGATGATCGATGTCGCCGAATCGGACGCTACGGCATAACGCGCGTACCCGAAGCGCAATGACGTTCGGTCATTGAGGCGGAGTGCGATGCCGGCGCGCGGCAGGAAATTGCCACTCGGATCCCACGCGCCCCGATTGTCGCCGTCCGTGAACACCCAGGCTCCGTTGTAAATCGGCGGAGCGCGGCGCAGAGCCGTAACCTGCGCGGGCATGGCCGGCGGGTTCGACTGGAACTCGGGAATCGGGCTCGTCAGGTCGAGGAACCGCGACAATCGGTCTTCCGGATCGTAGATGGCCGTCTGATACTCCCACCGGAGCCCGAGGTTCAACGTGATGTTCTGCGTGAGCTTCCAGTCGTCCTGTGCGTACAGGCCCCAGAAGTTGTTGCGCGGCTTATTCAGCGGGATGTTCTGAATCCGGCTGTTCTGGTCGACTACGCCGAGCAGCAACGTCGCCCAGGCATCGCCGCTCTGGCGCAGATCCGGACGGATGAAAGTGGCCGCCGTGTGGTCTTTATCGAACCGGAAACCCATCGGCCGCGGGCGGGCAGCGAGCACGAGCTGCTGGCGAAACTCGCCGCCGACCTTCGCGTAATGGGCCCCCATCTGCTTCGAGATTTTCGACTGCAGATTCCACGTCTTCGGCTCCTGATACCAGAAGCCGTCGCGGCCAAAGACACTCTGCGACTCTGCGCGCACGTCGAGACCGGGGTAGTACAGCGCGGGCAGTTCTTTCAGATACAGCTCGTACCACGGATTGCCGGGCCACAGTTCCTCGAGCAGGCTCCGCTCAATACGCGCGTTCAGCGCTTCAAATGAATCGGTGATCTTCGAATACGAGCCGCGGATGTTGAACACCGTGCTGGGATTGATCGTCCACACCGTGTCGCCCGAAAACTGCCAGGTGTGCCGCGCGCTCCCGGCCAGGTTCTGGGCGGGCGATCCGGTGAAATTCGGGTCGCTCTGAACGGTGTGGAAACGGCTGACGCGGCCGAAGACGCGGACGGCGTCACTTACTGCCCAGTCGGTCCGGTTGCTGATGTTCCAGTACTCGAACTTCTGCGGATACGTCTCGCGAAAATTGTTTATCCCCGTGATATTGTCGCCTCCGCCGTTCGGCTGCCAGATGTCTTTCATGAACCGCGCGGACGTGCGGTCTATCCGCGCAGCCGGGATTTTGTTGTCCGCAAACGGCTGCCGCGTCGACGTGTTCTGCGCCGAGTTGAAGACCGTCGTCGTCGGGTCATAGATCGTGCGCAGAGCGCCGCTGATCGTGCGCGATTGCGAGAAATCACCCTGCCGTTCGAGCGCCGTCGGCAGCGTCAGCGTCATTGTGCGCGGCTCCCGCACGTTTTGCGCCTCATAGGCGAAAAAGTTGAACAGTTTGTTGCGGATAATCGGATTCTGCGAGGTGGCGCCCCAGACGTTGTTGCGCACCATGTTGGCGCGGTGTGTCGTCGGATCGGCGACCGCGTTCAGAGCGGGGTTGCGCCCGAAATAATAGGCGGTTCCGTGCCACTCGTTGGTTCCGCTCTTCATCTGCACGGAAATGATGCCGCCGGCGCTGTGCCCGAACTCCGCGTCGACGGCGTTCTGCTGCACGTTCACCTCGGAGACTGCGTCCATCGGCGGCACGTAGCTGCCTTTCGCACCGACCAACTGCGGCACGCCGTCAACCAGTATGTCGTTCTTCGTGGAAGTGCCGCCGCCGACATCGAGCTGGTTTGCCGCCCAGTGGTGATACGGGCTCTGCTCTGTCGTCGATCGAACTACGACAGCCGGGTTCAACGTCGCCAGCAGGAACGGATTGCGATGAACGATCGGCAAATCATTGGTCATCTTCGTGTCGAGCGTGAGATCCATCGATGTCGTGTTGAACTTCACCTGCACGGGAGTGGCGGTTACGTTGACCGTCTCCGTCACTGCTCCCACTTCAAGCACCGGATCGACGGTGACATCCGCGCGCGTCTGAACCAGAATGTTGCGCTGGATGAACTTGCGGAAGCCGGGCGCCTCCACCTCGAGCGTGTAATCGCCCGCAACCACGAAATCGAAGATGTATTGGCCGTTGGCGGAAGTGTTGCGCGTCGTAGTGACGCCGGTGCGATCGTTCTTGAGGTGCACGGGCACTCCCGGAACGATGGCGCCGGACTTATCGGTGACGATCCCCTGTACTCTGCCTCGCAGTTCCTGAGCGAACATCGGAACGACGGACGTAAGCGCGGCAACCGTTAAAGCAACTCGCAACAGCGTGCGAGCGTTCGTGGATCCAAACATGGCATCCCCCGGGTTTGGCTAATCGGGGAAGTGTAGTACCCGCGGTGAGCGCATGTCAAATCCGGTCGCTGCTGCGGACCCAGCGTTGTCAGGCCGTTAACA
>DASSSG010000445.1:0-4561 GCA_035708545.1 Bryobacteraceae bacterium
AGCACCCGATGGGCATCGTCGCGTGTGAAGTATCGCGGCATTGCCGCTAGATCCCGAGAATCTGAACGGCAATGCTCCGGCTCCGCGGTCCGTCGAACTCCGCAAGCAGAATCCGCTGCCAGGTTCCGAGAAGCACGGACGCGTTGCGTACCTGCAGACAAAGCGTCTGGCCCATAATCATGCCGCGCAGATGCGCATCGGCGTTCTGCCTCTCGCAGTCGGAGTACTCAGGATCATTATGCCGGTAGTAGCTGTGTCTGTCGACGATGCGCTCGAAAAACGCCTTCACGTCGTGCACCAGCGCGTCCTGCCACTCATTGATGAACACAGCCGTCGTGGTGTGCAGACTCTGCAGGTGTACAACGCCATCGCGAATGCCGCTGCGCCTCACCAGGTCGTTTATGCGATCGGTGATGTTGAGGAGCTGCATGCGGTCATTTGTGATCCAGTCCAGAATGCGATTGAAAACCTTATAGCTGCCCTGGTTTGTCGGCTCCAACCCGCTTTCGGAAAGAGCCACGGGCTCTGAGGACTGGATCATCGGTGCACTCATAGGAGACTCCCGAGGCCAAGTATAACAGCCACCGCTGCGCTCAGCGCGCAAACCCGAGTGATCGCCTGCGACCTCAACGCACGCTCTCGGCCGCCAGCTCCGCAGCTCCGTAGCGCCGGGCAACGTACTCGTTCATCATCGCCACAAACTCCGCCACAATGTGGTCCCCGCGGAGCGTTCTGACGAGCTTCCCGTCAACGTACACGGGCGCCACCGGCTCCTCGAACGTACCAGGCAGCGAGATACCGATATCGGCGTGTTTCGATTCGCCCGGGCCATTCACGACACAGCCCATGACGGCAACCTTCATCTCTTCGACTCCGGCGTACTGGCCGCGCCAGACCGGCATCTGCTCGCGGAGGTAAGTTTGAATCTCGTCGGCCATCTCCTGGAAGAAGGTGCTCGTTGTGCGACCGCAGCCAGGACACGCTGCGACCTGCGGTGTAAAGCTGCGCAACCCGAGTGACTGCAGCAGCTGCTGGCACACGAGCACCTCTTCGGTGCGATCACCGTTCGGCAGCGGCGTCAGCGAAGCGCGAATCGTATCGCCAATGCCTTCCTGCAGCAGAATCGAAAGCGCCGCTGTCGTCGCAACCACGCCCCTGGTTCCGAGACCGGCTTCCGTGAGACCGAGGTGGAGCGAATAATCTCCCGCAGCCGCGAGCCTCCGGTACACCGTTATCAGGTCCTGAACGTTGCTCACCTTTGCGCTGAGAATGATCCGATTGTGAGCCAGGCCGTAACGCTCGGCCGCGAACGCGGACTCGAGCGCGCTCACGACAATCGCCTCGATCATGACGCCGGCGGCGCCGAGCGGCTCGGACGACCGGCTGTTGTCGTCCATCATGCGCGTCAGCAGTGCCTGGTCGAGAGAGCCCCAGTTGACTCCGATGCGAACAGGCCGGTCATACTCGATCGCGGCTTCGATCATAGTGCGGAAATTGTCGTCGTGCTTCCGCCCGATGTTGACGTTTCCCGGGTTGATGCGATATTTCGCGAGCGCGCGCGCGCAATCGGGATAGCGGCGCAGCAGCAGGTGCCCGTTATAGTGAAAATCGCCGATGAGCGGCACGCGCAGGCCGAATTTGTAAAGTGTTTCAGCGATTCTCGGGACCGCCGCGGCAGCCGCCTCCGTATTGACGGTTACGCGCACCAGTTCGGAGCCTGCCTGCGCAAGCGCCATCACCTGATTGACCGTGGACGTGACGTCGGCAGTGTCGGTGTTGGTCATCGACTGCACGACCACGGGCGCGTCTCCGCCGACTTTCACACCACCAACGTTCACCACCGCGGACTTGCGGCGCGGATTGGCTGCCATTTTTTCGAGGGTCCCTTCAGAGTTACGCGAACTTCTATTTTACCGTTCCGGCCTGCGCGGTACGTGACGGAGCCTGACCGACATCACCTCGGCGAAGCACTTTGGCCTGCATGTCGATGCGCTTCGGCGGCTGCTTGCCATTCAGCTTGTCGACTACCGTGTGCACAGCCTCGTAACCCATCCCCTGCGGGTCCTGCACGACAATCGCGTCAATGATCCCTCCACGCAGGTCCTCGATCAGGGCATCGCTTGTGTCGAAGGCGACAAGCTTCAGCTTCCCTGAGAGATTGCGCGCCTTTACGGCGAGCGCGGCGCCGATTGAGCTCGGCTCCGACGAAGCGAACAAGCCGTCGAGATCCGGGTGGGCTGTGAGTATGTTCTCCGCGGCGGCGCGCGCCTTCGCACGGTCCGACATACCGAACTGCATGGCCGCGATGCGGACGTTCGGAAACTCCTTCTGGATGGCGTCGACAAACCCTTTCTCGCGATCCATCGTCGACTGGCTGCCTGGAGCGTGCATGATCATCCCGACCGTGCCTTTGTTATTCACGAGCGCGGCAAGCGTCTGCGCTCCCAGACGCCCCGCGGCGACATTATCCGTGCCCACGTAGCTGAGGTAATTGGTGGTATCGAGGCCCGAGTCGAACACCGTGACTGGAATCCCCTCGCGGGTCGCCCGCTCGACGGGTCCGACCAGCGCCTTGCGCTCGGCCGCGGCGATCGCGATGCCATCCACGCGCTGCGAAATCATGGAATCGAGAATCTGGATCTGCCGGCTGTACTCGGTTTCGAGCGGCGGTCCATTCCAGAGGATCTCGACATTGAAGTCTCTGCCGGCTTTCATCGCGCCTTCGCGGACAGCCAGCCAGAATTCGTGCGACGTCCCCTTCGGGATGACCGCGATACGTTTCTTCCGGTTCTGGGTGCAGCCGGACGCTGCGAGCGCGATAATGACCACGGCGGCCGCTGCTTTACTGCGCACACCAGCCCCCGTCGATGAGAATGTCGGTCCCCGTAATGAAACCGGCTTCCTCGGTGCACAGGTATACCGCGAGCCTTCCCACTTCCTCCACTCTGCCCCAGCGTCCGAGGGGAATCCGTGAAACAAACCAGTGGTTCGACTGCGGATCCTCGGTGATCGCACGATTGAGGTCCGTCGCGAACGGACCGGGACTGATGCCGTTGACCGTGATGCCGTCTGGCGCAAGCTCCAGCGCAAGAGCTTTCGTAAGACCGAGCAAACCGGCCTTGCTCGCCGAGTAAGCGCCACGTTCCGGGATCGAGACGTGGCTCATGGTCGAGGTCAGGTTGATGATGCGGGCGTAATCCTGACCTCTGAGCCGCGGCACGAAGGCGCGGCACATGAGGAACACGCTCGTGAGGTTGGTATTGACGACAGTATTCCATTCCTCGAGCGAGAAGTCGGTGATCGGCTTGCGAATATTCACACCCGCGTTGTTGATCAGAATGTGTATGCGGCCGCCGAACTTCGCCGCCACCTCGGTTTCGAGCCGCTTGACCTCCTCCTCTCTGGAGAGATCGGCAACGAAGATTTCAGCCGTTGCTCCGCGCGCTCGCACCTCGCGGGCGGTCGCCCCGAGCTGAGCCACATCGCGCGCAACGAGCCCCAGGCGCGCGCCCGCTTCGGCGAGAGCCAGCGAGATCGCGCGACCGAGCCCCCGGCTCGCTCCCGTGACCAGCGCGACACGGCCGCTCAGCTTCTGCTCCGCCATTGCTCTCCCGTGTCGTGGCGGGCCGAGTCGAGGATGTAATCCGCAATCTGGCGAGGACGATCAATGGCGTGCATGACGAAACCGCCGCGTTCGCCGGCGGTCTCGATGCTGAGATCGCCGATTCCAAGGAGCCGCTGGCCGAAGCTCTGGTCGACCGACACGTCCTGAACGCGGCTGAGTTCGAGAGTCCGAACCGAGCGCGAGATCAGCCCGGATTCGTAGCGGAGCCGTCCGTCGCCAACCGTCATCACCCGAAACCGCCGCGCGAAGTGCCTGAGCGCCGTCCAAACGAAGATAAGAGCGGGCAGGACATACAGCCAGTTCACAGGTTCATCGCGCCGGCTGTTGTAAACGGCGATCGCGAGCGCCCCACCGGCCGCGAGCGCGTAGGACAACATGAGCAGCTTCGTGCTCGGACGGACGACCACAGTCGCCAAAGTTCCCTCCCCCGGGATTCAGTCGGCTATTGTACGACAACGCGTTCGTTAACGATGTGCCGCGTTTGCAGCTCTGGTGCAGTGTCGTAACATGGTCAGAGTCCAGGAGGATTATGATTCGACGCGCTCTTAAGCTCGCCTTGTGCGCCGCGGCCGCGACGCTGCCGCTGGCTGCCGATTTCAGCTACGAACAGAGCTCGAAGATCACCGGCGGCGTGATGGCCGGCATGATGAAAGTGGCAGGTGTCTTCTCGAAGCAGGCCCGCGAGCCCATCAGAAGCTCGGTTCTGGTGAAAGGCGACCGCATGGCGAACGTGATGACGAAGAATACGCAGGTCATCGATATAGGCCGCGAGACCTTCACCGATATCGATCTCGAAAAGAAGACGTACTCGGTGATCACATTTGCCGATTTCCAGCGCGCGCTGCAGGAGCTCGCGCGCAAGATGGCCGATAAGGGCAGTGGAGCGGACTGGGATTTCAATGCCTCTGTGAAGAATACCGGCACTGCGCGGAATAT
>DASSSG010000446.1:0-6169 GCA_035708545.1 Bryobacteraceae bacterium
ACAATCGACATGTGCTCCGATTGTAACGGACGGGTCGTTCCTGCACCGGCACGACGACAACGAGCGCGAGACGCCGAGCCTGCATCGAGCGCCACGCTACGATCAAAGCGGAGTCGCCCACGGGCGACTTACCTCCAGGAATGACCCAGTCGCCCTTCCGACACCTGCCCGATCTCGTCATCTTTTTCATATCGCTGCTCGCGCTTGGCACTCTCACGGTCTGGCTGCTGCAAACACGGTGGGCGCATCACTCGAAACGGCGATCAAATGCGATCTGCGCCGTGGCCGCGGTTCTGGCGGCATGGCTCCTCGCGAGCGGCTTCTGGAGTATCCCGCAGATCGCGCTTGGTTTCCCGGTGTGGGTTGTGAGCTGGGTGCGCGGCACAGCGCTCGCGGTCGGAACGTGCCTGTGCGTACTCGTTCCCGTCGCCTGGTTCTGGAGGATGGCCCCTCCCTTCGATCCGCGCCGCAGGCGCGTGCTCAATGCGGTTCGCGTTGCGAGTTTCGGCCTTCCCGCCGTGGTGGGTGCGTTTGCCATCATCCGCCGCAACGAGCTGCGATTGACGGAAATCGAAATTCCGGTTGCCGGTTTGGCCGCGGACCTCAATGGACTGCGCCTCGTTCAGTTGAGCGACATTCATATGAGCCCGTTTCTTTCGGAGGCGGACCTCGAACACGCAATCGGAATCGCGAACGAAACCCGCCCGCACCTGGCGCTGATTACCGGCGACCTGATTACCGGTCCGCGCGACCCCATCGATCGCTGCATCGAACGGCTCCGAGGACTGCGGGCCGATGCGGGCGCGATCGGCTGTATGGGCAATCACGAGCACTACTCGAATGTGGACGGTTTTACCCAGCAATACGCCGCACGCTTCGGAATACACTTTCTGCGGCGGCAGGCGATGCAATTCAGGTTCGGCAAGGCGGCGATCAACTTTGCCGGAGTCGATTACCAGCGTTTCTACCGCCCGTATCTGAAGGGTGCGGAGAAGCTGATCGCTCCCGGCATGCTGAACGTGCTGCTCTCGCATAATCCCGATGTCCTGAAGACGGCCGCGGCGCAGGGTTGGGACGTCACCATCGCAGGCCACACGCATGGCGGCCAGGTCAATTTCGAGGTCCTGTCGGCGGGAATCAACATCGCACGGTTCTACACGCCTTATATTTACGGCCTGTACAGCGAAGGCAGCTCATCGTTATTCGTGAGTCGCGGTATCGGCACCGTGGGCGTTCCGGCACGCTTCGGTGCCCCGCCGGAGATCGCACTCATCCGCCTCCGGCGCGCCTGAACTGCCGTGCGATATCTCGTCATCAGCGATATTCACGCCAACTGGGACGCGCTCCGCGCGGTCCTCGCGGATGCCGATGGCAGATTCGACGAGATTCTCAACTGTGGAGACCTGGTCGGCTACGGACCCGATCCCGCGCCGGTCGTGGAGTGGACTCGCACGCACAGGCAAACGATCGTTCGCGGCAATCACGACAAGGTATGCGCGACCCTCGAGAACCTGGACTGGTTCAATCCGATCGCGGCGAAGTCGGTCGAGTGGACGCATAAGGTGCTGGCGCCGGAGGACCTGGACTATCTGCGGGGATTGCCTGCCGGTCCCGTGTTCGTCAACGGCCTGCAACTGGTGCACGGATCTCCCGCCAACGAAGATGAGTACCTCGTCCGGCTCGTTGACATCGCGAGTGCGGCCGCCTGGCTCGACCGCTCCATTGGCTTTTTTGGGCATACTCACATCCAGGGCTGCTACATGATCAAGGTGCGTGGCGTGAAGCGTGTCACTCTGGCGACGGTCGATCTCGATCCCGATGCTGTCTATATGATTAACCCCGGCTCGGTCGGGCAGCCGCGCGATCGCGATCCGCGGGCGGCGTGGGCCATCTACGACACCGAGGGACGGTTTATCGAAATGCGGCGCAGCGAGTACGATGTCGGCGCCACCCAGAAGAAGATCACGGCTGCGGGCCTGCCACACTCACTCGCCACCCGCCTTGCGGTCGGGCGGTAACGCATCGAACAAGCCGGGCTGATCGGCGGCTGCTGCCGCGGGCTTCTTTCGCGGAATGGGCCTGGACCGCAGCGGGCTGCCCACTACGCCCAGCACGGTGAGCTCGCGCAGGGCCTGCCGCGGTACAAAAAGGCGCTGGCTGTTGCCGCTCAGGTCCGGCGGCATCACGGCGAACCCCCAGGGCTCGAGCTGCAGGAGATCGTTAGGCAGAATACCCTCGAGCAGATCATTATCGCGGAAGATCAGCCGCACCCACAGGCCGGCAGTCTTCGGTCGAGCGATGAACATCTTCCGCTCGGGCGCGATCCGTTCAGGCTCGAAATCCTTTACAAAATGAACGGCTTTAATGTCGGTCCAGGGAACCCGTACGGCGGTTCCGGCCTGTGTAAGCAGCTCCACGCCCTCCGCCGTCAACCCCGCCGGCAGGCTGACGAAACCGAGGAGCGGGTCGCGGTCGAAGCGCTGGACGTGGACCTTCTTATTCGTCGAGCTGGCCAAAAGTGACTCGAAATGCTTGGGTTAGCGCCGGTCAGTCGCGAAGCGGCAGATTTGTTCCAAACATTTTGGCGAATATTGTATCATTGGCACGATGCCGCGACGCACCCTGGCGCGCGAGACCGCAGAACAGGGCCGGGCCGCCCTGGCGGCCGGCGAAGGCCTGATCGGCGCGTGGGTGCCGGCATTTCTCGATTTCTGCCGAGTGGAAAAGGGTTTGTCGGCCAATTCACTGGATGCCTATTCCCGGGACTTGCGGCGGTTTGCGGCGTTCTGCCCCGCGCATGTGACGGGCGACCCGGAACTGATCCGGCGCTATCTCGACTCGCTTTACAACGCCAGGCTGTCGAGCCGCTCGATCGCCCGGCATCTCACGACCCTGCGTAACTTTTATTCGTTCCTGCTGAGCGAGGGGAAGGTGGCGGTCGATCCGGTCGGCACCGCTCCGATGCCTCGCCAGTGGAAGGCGCTGCCGCGGTATCTCACGCTCGAGCAGATCGAGCGCCTGCTCGCGGCTCCTGACCCGGAGCGAGCCACGGGGCTGCGTGACCGCGCGATGCTCGAGTTTTTGTACGCGACAGGCTTGCGGGTGACCGAACTCTGCACGGTCGAGCTGAGCGCCCTCAAGCTCGATCCCGGGCTCGTCCGGGTTCGCGGTAAGGGCGGGCGCGAGCGCTTCGTTCCCGTTGGCCGGCCGGCGATTGCGGCAGTCGAGGCGTATCTGCGCAGCGGGCGTCCGCGACTCCTGAAGGGACGCGGGAGCCCGTATCTGTTCGTTACCGCTCGTGGCGGCCGGCTTACCCGCCAGGCCTTCTGGAAGCTGATTGCCGGCTATGCGCGCAAGGCAGGAATCTGGCAAAAACTGACGCCGCACGTGATCCGTCACAGCTTCGCCACGCATCTGCTGGAAGGCGGCGCCGACCTGCGCAGCGTGCAGACCATGCTCGGGCATGCCGATATTGGCACCACACAGATCTACACGCATGTGATGAGTTCGCGGCTCCGCGCGACCGTAAACCGGCACCATCCGCGAGCCCGCGCGCCGGTGCGCGGCAGTTCCCCCCGAGGGGCATCGCAATGAGCGATTACATGTTCATGCTGGAGAACCACCTGACGCCCGACCAGAACCGGGTGCTGGTGGAGGTCGAGTCCGCAGCCGCGGTGGCAGGCGTGAATCTCTTCCTGAGCGGCGGAGCGGTGCGCGACATGATCGGGGGGTTCCCAATCCGCGACCTCGATTTCACGGTCGAAGGTCCGGCCGTGAAGATTGCGAAAGCGATCGCACACCGCACGAAAGGCGATGTTGTCGCCACCGACGAGCATCGCAAGCGAGCCGAGCTGCGCTTCCCGGGCGGCGTCACTGCGGAGATAGCCATGGCCCGCCAGGAACGTTACGGCAAGCCCGGCGCGAAGCCGCAGATCACTCCTGCGACCATACACGAGGACCTTCGCGGCCGCGACTTTACGGTCAACTCTCTGGCACTGTCGCTGAATCGCGCGTCACGGGGTCTGCTGCTCGATCCCACGAACGGTCTCGCCGATCTCGAGCGGCGGGAGCTCCGGGCTGTCGGCAATTACACGTTTTATGACGATCCCATTCGGCTGCTGCGCCTGATCCGGTTTCGCGTGCGGCTGGGCTTCGAGATCGCCGAACGGACGCGGTCGCAGTACGAGAACGCGCGTGCCGCCGAAGTCGACAAATACATCTCTCCGGAGGCCTTCTATCACGAGCTGATGAACATTGCGGCAGAGCCAAATCCCGGCGACATCCTGCAGGCGCTCGAGCAGGAGAAACTGCTCCAGCTCATCGCGCCGTTCCTCGCAGGACCAAAGCTGAACCTGCCGGGTTTTGCGAAGCTGCTGAAGGCGCGCCAGTTGCTTCCGTTCGGCGTGGACGTCCACCTTGACAGCGCGGCGCTCTTCTTCTACCTCTTGAATGAGAAAATAACGGTAAAGGAGCGTACCCAACTGGCGCGCGCGATCGCGATGCCGCGGGCCGATGCGGAGCGCTGGCAAAAACTTGAACCGCGCGCAAAGAAACTCGAAAAAGAGCTGAAGGCGGCGGGTCTGCAAAAACCCTCAGCGTTGTATCACGTGCTGGCGAAGGCCCCGGGCGAGCAGGTCCTGTTCCTGCTGGTCAAATCGACCGAGCGCCTGGTCCTGGATCGCATTCGCAATTACTATCAGAAATACCTACCCGCAGCACTCGAGGTCACCGAGCGCGACGTGATCGCAGCGGGCGGGCAGCCTGGCACGCTGAAGTTCCAGAAGATTCGGGACCACCTGATCGTGACTCGGCTCGACGCGCGCCCCAAGAAAGCGCCTGCACCGCCGGAGGAGCCGCCGGCTCCGCCGTCACCGGCCGCCCCCGCGCGCGGCGGCCAGCCGATCGCACGCAAGCACGCCTGAGCCGGGTATTCTGCTGCAACCGGCAGCGACACTGCGGGCGTTCGCACGAGCTTCCGTATTCAGTTGAGAAGGAACTTTGAAGGATCAGCCGGGTCGGGCGCCTTCCGCTGCGGATCGCGCAGCTGCGAACCACTGTTGAAGGTGTCTGGCTTCAGCGCTTTTGCGGGTGTACGGAGCAAACCCGATCTTCGGTCTCGGGGACAGCCGGAGGTTGCGGACCGCGAGTTGCGCACGTGGCGAGATATGCCTGGAAGCGGGCCTGTGCACGCTCGTGTTCGCGGCGTATGGCGATGATGCGCTCAAGCTCGTTGCGTGCCTTTTCCGCGGAGCGCTCGGCGGCGTTGAGATACCGCATCATCAGGCGCAGACGCTTCTGTTGAGTCTCGTCGATAAACATGCGGGCGAGGGCTCGCTCGACGGTCAGCGAGCTGTCGGCCTTGCGCTGTTCGGTGATGAGCGTATCGAAGAACGAGTTTTCCATTATGCGTGCGGTGCGGCAGCGCCAACGGGCTTCGGCGAGCTCATCGAGCAGTGCTCGTTCGTGAGCGGTAGCGGGTTTGTAATGATCGACGAGACTTTCACGGAGTTGTTCGAACAAGAGCTTGTCCTCCTCGTGCAGAAAGAAGTGCTTTGCGGCCAAACCGTGGACGAAAGAATTTCGGCTCACGGTTTGCTTGCCGGCCTCGGTGCGCGGGCCGGTCGAGAATTGAGCATTCTGCTGATTGGCACTGATCTGAGCTGCGGTAGCCATTGGTGGTGTCCTTTCCTTATCGAGTAGTGGAGCCAAATAAAAAAGCCGGCGACAGACACGCCGCGGGGCCGTTGGGCGCCAGCTGAACGGGCTGCCTACTTCCGTCTTCAAAAATATCGCGGGATGCGAAAAAACCAGAACGGCGTAACTCTGAAAAGCGCCGGATCTTCAGCTGCAACTCTCGTGAATCCGTGGACTTACAGATTCTTTGGTATTGTTTTCGAGATCTGTGATCGCATGAGAGCGCTGGCCACGCTGCGCAGCGGTTGAGCGACAATCAGCCGCGTGCGAGCCAAAGCACAGAAAGGAGCGAGGGCAGCATAGATGCAGATTATCCGATGCGACGTGCATTCTACAGGGTGCAGTTCAGAATTGTGAGGTGAAATCACGCGGCAGCCTCGACCCGTTGTGAGCGACGTTCCCAGAAATCCTCGAGACGCCCGCTGAGTTTGGCGCAGCGCAGAGCGATGATGGCGTTGGCGCCAGAGACGGTCCA
>DASSSG010000447.1:0-9885 GCA_035708545.1 Bryobacteraceae bacterium
GCGAAAGGCTCGCAGTACACGCATTCTTATGTGTGGGTCCGCAAGGACAACTATGTGGTGGCGCGCATGGAAGGATACAGGCGCGACAGGCTGGTGCGCAGCATCGTTTATTCAGACATAGCGAGGGTTCAGAACACGTGGACCGCGCGCCGGCTGGAAGTGCACGATCCGGGGCGGAACAGCCGCACGGTGCTGACACTGGATCGGCTCGAGTTCAACCTTCCGCTGAAGGACGAAGACTTCACGTTGCAGGCACTGCGGCGCCAGTCGTGAGGATTGTGGCGGCGCTCGTGTTGCTGGCCGGAGGCTGTGCGGGCCAGGATTTCACGCAGCGGGGGTTTCTCGATGTGCGGCTGTTCGCGTTTCCGCAGAGGGCGGCCAATGACAGCTCGCACGCGGTGGGCGAGGCGTTGCTGCGATACGAGGTGTCGCGGGTGGTGTGGCGAGGGCTGCGCCTGCACGGCAACCTCGACGCCCGGACCGACACGCATCATCAGACCGAGCGCAGCGCGCGCCTCGACTGGCAGGAACGTTCGTTGCAGCGACCTGCGGTTTCCATTCGCCGGGTCAGCGCGGTGTACAGCCGCGCTGGCATTACTACCGAGATCGGGAAGCAGTTCGTGCGCTGGGGTAAGACGGACATACTTACGCCTACCGATCGTTTTGCGCCACGTGATTTTCTCGCGGTTGTGGACAATGATTTTTTCGGGATTCCCGCGGTGCGGGTGATGTGGGAACGCGGCCCGCTGACTCTCGATGCCGTGTGGCAGGTGCGGTTTACTCCCAGCCGCGCTCCGCTGCCGAACCAGCGCTGGACGGTTGTACCCGAACAGGCACGGCTGCTGACGATTCATGATCTCGGGGCAGTCAATCCCGGCGGAACCGCCGTGGGGCTGCGGGCGAACTATGTGGGTTCCGGTTTCGATGCTGCGGTGTCGGTCTATGATGGCTGGAATCACCTGCCGCTGCTTGAAGCCCGAGTCGAAGCGGCACCGCTCGTCATCGGGGTTCGGCGCATTTACCCGCAGTTACGTATGTACGGCGCGGACGGGTCCGTGCCGCTGCGCTGGTTTAGTGTGAAAGGCGAGACGGCGTGGTTCAGGTCGGCCACGCGAGCCGCGGATGAGTATGTGCACTACGTGGTGCAACTCGAACGAACCTCCGGCGAGTGGGTATTTGTGGGTGGCTATGGTGGCGAGCACGTAGCAGAGCGGCGGAGCTCGCTCCGGTTTGCTCCGGATCGCGGGCTGACGAGCGCGTTTCTCGGGCGCGCGTCCTACACCATCGATGTCAACCGCAGTGTCGCGTTCGAAGCCGCCGTCAGGCGGACTGGCGACGGCGTGTGGTTGCGGGGCGAGTACTCGCATGCGCTTGGGCAGCACTGGCGCGCGACTGCGGGTGTGACGCTGATTCGCGGCGAATTGACGGACTTTCTGGGACAGTACCGGCGAAACTCGCACGCCGATTTGGCGGTGAGGTACAGCTTCTGATGCGCGCGCTACGTGGCGGCCGGCCGCTGGTCTGCTGCCTCTGGAGTATCCTGACCGCTTGCTGACGCGCGGGGCTCGCCACGAGATCGCGTGGAGATCTCGTTCTTAATGGCACAGCCGGCGCTGTTGGCTTTAAGCACCGCATGCTGCTGTCCCGTATAATCACGATGAATGCCGCTTGTCGCGGAGACGCTTTCGCGTCTCGCTGAGATCCCAGACATCCGAATTGATCGTGAGATTCCGCTGGCGCGCTTCACGCGTTTTGCCCTGGGCGGTCCGGCCGATTTGCTGATTGACGCCCCGACGGAGACATCGTTCATAGCGGCCGCTGACGCGATCCGCGCCTCGGGCACGCCGCTTACGGTCATTGGAGGCGGCACCAATCTCGTGGTTGCGGATGCCGGTGTACGCGGCGCGGTTCTGCGATTCACCGGGAACCGCATCGGTGCTGCAGGCAACATCGCGTCAGCAGAGTCGGGAGCGATCCTGCAGGATTTGGTCGATTTCACCATCGAGCGCGGACTCGCCGGCATTCACACGATGACCGGCGTTCCTGGCTGGGTCGGCGGCGCGGTTTACGGGAATGCGGGCGCATACGGAAACAGTCTGCATTGCGTGGTCCAGCGAGTCCGCTTCTGGGATGGCACGACGGTCCGGGCATTCGGCAACGCCGAGTGCCGATTCGACTATCGCGAGAGTATTTTCAAGAAGCGGAAAGACTGGGTGATTTTCTCGACTGACCTGCGGATGCCGGCCGGTGCCCCCGCCGAGATGCGGCGCCAGGCAGACGAGATCCTGGCGATCCGCAATGCCAAGTATCCGCCGGATATGAAATGCGCGGGCAGCATCTTCAAAAATGTCTTTCTGGCGAAGCTGCCGGAGAGTGCGCAGCGCGAGGTTCCCGAACGCATGGTGCGGGACGGGAAGGTGCCGTCGGCGTGGTTTCTCGAGCAGGTCGGCGCGAAAGGCATTCGCAATGGCGACATTCACGTTGCGGATTACCACGCGAACCTGATCTACAACGCGGGGCGGGGAACTGCTCTGCAGGTCCGCGAGGTAATTGACGATCTTAAGGAACGGGTGCGCAGCCGTTTCCGGTTCGACCTTGAAGAAGAAGTGCAGTATGTCGGCTTCTCGTGAGCGGCTCGAGGCGGTGCTCGATCAGGAGATTCGACGCTGGCAAGCGAAAGGGTACGAGGCGCTGGTGGCGCTGGACGACCCGGTCAGTTACGAACTCGACGCGGGCTTTCAGGTTGAGGTCAACGTACTCGAGCGGATGCCGGAATATGTGCACGTCGGCGTGGCCGTCGACGACGGGACATTCATACGCGCGTGCGCACCCGTGGCCAGCAGCGTCATAGTACGGCGCGGTTCGCGAGTTGAAGAGCGCGACAGTTCGCCCGTCGAGTAACATCGTTTTCAACGGTAGGGGGATCAATGAACAGTCGCAGGACATTCATCAGCGGCGCCGGAGGCGCCTTTGTGTCGCATCTGGCGAGCGGCCGTGCTCTGTCGGCGAATGACAGGATCCAGATCGCGGTGCTCGGTGTACACGGCCGCGGCCGCGATCACATCGCCGGGATCATGAGGCAGCCGGACGCCGAGGTGGTCATGCTGTGCGATCCGGACATGAAGGTTGCCGAAGAGCGCGCCGGGCATTTCAACCAGCGTTACGGAAGGCGCGTGAGGATCGAGCAGGATCTGCGCAAGGTTTTCGATAACAAAGAAATCGACGCGGTGACGATTGCGACGCCGAACCACTGGCACTCGCTGGCGGCGATCTGGGCGTGTCAGGCAGGCAAGGACGTGTATGTCGAAAAACCCGGGTCGCACAACGTGTGGGAGGGCCGCAAGATGGTGGAAGCGGCCAGGAAATACAACCGCATCGTACAGCACGGGGTGCAACTCCGCAGTTCGGAGGCGCTGCAGGAAGCCGTGGCACTGCTGCGCAAGGGCATCATCGGCGATGTGTACATGGCGCGCGGGCTGGTGTTTCGATGGCGGCCGTCGATTGGCAGGAAGGGCCCCGAAGCCGCACCGGCGTATCTAAACTATGACATCTGGACCGGCCCGGCCGAAATGCAGCCGTTTTCGCGGAGCTGGGTGCATTACAACTGGCACTGGCACTGGAATTACGGCAACGGCGACGTAGGCAACCAGGGTATTCATGAAACCGACATGTGCATGTGGGGGCTGGGAGTTGACACGCTGCCCAGGAAGATCACGTCGATGGGCGGCAAGTTCCTCTTCGACGACGACAAGGAGACGCCGGAGATCCAGACCAGCGTGTATCTCTATCCCGACCAAAAGAAGATGATCCAGTTCGAGGTGCGTAACTGGTGCACGAACCTCGAGGACGGCGCCGGTGTGGGCAACATCTTCTACGGCCGCAATGGGTACATGGTGATCAAAGGCTACGACATGTTCGAGACATACCTCGGCGAGAAGCGAGAGAAGGGTCCTTCGCGCAAAGCAGGAGGCGATCACTTCGCGAACTGGATCAAAGCCATGCGCAGCCGCAGGACGTCGGATCAGAACGGACCGGTGGAAACGGCCCACCTCGCGAGCGCGCTGGCGCACCTGGGGAATATTTCCTATCGCCTCGGCCGGCAGCTCGATTTCGATCCGGTGAAGGAACGTTTCGCCGCAGACAAGGAAGCCGATGCGATGCTGGCGCGGAGGTACCGGAAGCCGTTTGTGGTGCCGGAGAAAGTGTAGGCGCGGTTTCTCCGGCCCGGCAGTACAGCCGATTATCGCGGTCGAGAATCCACCTCCTGCACGTGCGACGGCCCGGGCCTGATCTGTGCCTGCTCCGGACCCAGGGCGGCTTCGGAGCGATGGTCTGATCGCTGCTGCACTCAGGCATTCTGCAGAGAATCTTTGTGCGACCTACAGCGCCGCAGGCGCGAGCGGCGCAAGCGACACCAAACCGTCCGATTCCGTCGTGCGCTTGAGCTGGCCGCAGGCTGCATAGATATCGAGTCCGCGCGGCTTGCGGATGAAGCAGGGAAGCGATCGGCGGACAATCGCCTGAAACGACGAAACCCGCTCGGGATCGGGCGTCTCGAACGGAATGCCGGGGCCGGGGTTCAGCGCGATGAGGTTCATCTTGCAGTTCAGCCTGGCCAGCAGTCGAACCACTCGCCGCGCGTCCGCGTCCGTATCGTTGACGCCCTTGAGCAGCACGTACTCGAACGTGAGCTTCTCCCACGGCCTCAGCGGATACTCACGGCAGGCCTCCAGCAGGTCCCGCAGCCGCCACTTGCGCGTGATCGGCATCAGCTGCTCGCGCTGCTCGTCCGTCGAAGCGTTCAGCGAGACGGCGAGCTTCGGGCGCATCGGCTCGGCGGCAAATTCGCGAAACTTCGACACGATGCCCGAGGTGGAGACGGTCACGCGGCGAGGAGACATGCCCACGCCCTCAGGATCAAAGAGGATACGCGATGTCTTGAGCACGTTGGGCAGATTGAGCAGCGGCTCGCCCATACCCATCATGACGACGTTCAGCTTCGCGTCGGCCGGCGACAAGTTGTGAGCACTCGCGACCAGCAGGATCTGCCCCACGATCTCGCCGGCCGTGAGATTCCGCTCGATGCCGAGCTGCGCGGTCAGGCAGAATTTGCAGTCGACCGGGCAACCCACCTGGGTAGAGATGCAGATCGTATTGCGGCCTTCCTCGGGCATGAGGACGGTTTCAATGGTTCGTCCGTCGGCGAGCCTGAGGAGGTAGCGGCGGGTACCGTCGCGCGAGTCGAAGCGGGATGCCACGTCGGGCAAGCCGACCACGAGCTCGCTGGCGAGCCGCCTCCGAAGCTCGAAAGGAAGTGTGGTTATCCCACCTATGTCATTGATTTTATGACGGTAAACGGCTTCGTAGAGCTGGCGGGCGCGATAGCGCGGCTGTCCAGCTCCGAGCACACGCTCGATGTCGGCCAACTCCATCCCGATCAACTCAGCCACGTACTACTACTGTAGCAACCGAGCTGTGCCAAATGGCGCAACTTCCGACCGCTCTTACAGCAGGCCCGGTAAAATGGTAAATAGCTGTCTCGCCATGAGCTCGTCCGCAGCGATGATTCGCGAAGTTGAATCCACGACGATGCCGAACGGCATTCGCGTCGCCACCGAGGCGATGCCGCACGTGCGCAGTGTGAGCGTGGGAGTCTGGATCGGCAGCGGGGCGCGCCGGGAGACCGCGTCGGAGAACGGCATCTCGCATTTTATCGAGCACATGGTGTTCAAGGGAACCGCCCACCGCTCGGCGGAGGAGATCGCACGGATCGTCGACTCGTGGGGCGGGCATCTCGATGCCTACACGGCGAAAGAGCTGGTGAGCTTCAACGCCAAGGTGCTCGATGAGCAATTATCGGATGCGCTCGAGCTGCTGGCAGATCTGGTACTGCATCCGCGCTTTGACCCGGAAGACATCGAGAAGGAAAAGGGTGTCATCCTGGAAGAGCTGAAAATGGATGTGGACAACCCCGAGTACCTGGTTCACGAGACCTTCTCGCGGCATTTCTGGAAGAATCACCCGCTTGGCCGGTCAATCATCGGCACGAAGTCGACAATTCGCAGCTTCACGCGGCCGATGGTCGAAGCCTACTACCAGCGCGTATATGAGCCGCGGAATATCGTCATCACGGCGGCGGGCCGCGTGGAGCACGCGCGCATGGTCGAACTGGTGGAGAAACACTTCGGCGGCCTCCGCAAGCGCGACGTGAGCGATCAGGAGCCGACACCTCGCGCCCACGCGCCGCTGATCCTGAAGAACAAACGGTCGCTCGAGCAGGTACACCTCTGCATGGGCGTGCCTGCGTATCCGCTCACCGACCCGCGCCGTTACGCGTGCTATATCCTGAGCACGACACTGGGCGGCGGGATGAGCTCGCGGCTGTTTCAGAATATTCGCGAGAAGCACGGGCTCGCTTACTCCGTGTTCTCGGAGCTGCAGCTCTACCGCGATACAGGCTGCCTTGCTGTTTACGCCGGAACGTCGCTCGAGACGGCGCCGCAGGTCATTCAGATGACGATGGACGAGTTCCGCCGTCTGGCTGGCGAACTTATCCCGGACGACGAGCTCCGCCGGGCCAAGGACCACCTCAAGGGCTCGCTGGCGCTGAGTCTTGAATCGACGAGCAGCCGCATGTCCAACATCGCGCGCCAGGAGCTGTTCTTCCGCCGCTTCTTCACCTTCGACGAGATGGTGGCGAGTATCAACGCCGTTACTCCCGAACAGGTACGTGAGGTGGCGCAGGACTTCTTCAGCGGCCGTCAGGTTGGCGCGACCGTGCTCGGGCGCCTCGACGGGTTCAATCTGTCGCAGCAACAGCTCGTCTGCTGATTCGCCGCGCCCATAGAGTATGCTGGCACCATAGCGGGTGAGGCTTCCCCGTGTGAGGTGTCAGCGATGAAGCGACTTCAGGGCGCAGTGGCTGTTCTTTGCCTGTTCGGCGGCGGCTCTGCTATAGCGCAGGCGCAAACGACTTTCGCATCGATCACCGGAACCGTGATGGACTCCTCGGGGGCTGTGATTCCCGGTGCCTCCGTCACCGCGGTCCACCTCGACAGCAATTACCGGTACACCGCGCAATCGAATGCAGCGGGAACGTACACACTCGGCCAGCTTCGGGAAGGCACGTATACGCTTACCGTGCAGGCTTCCGGTTTCAAGCAGTTCGTAGCAACTGACGTTCGGCTGGTCTCGATGGACGTGAGACGTATCGACGTCCAGCTCGAGGTCGGGGCCGTGGACACGCGTATTGAGGTGACTGCGGGAGCGACGCTGATCGAAACGGAAACGGCGCGCATTTCCGACAGCAAGTCCACGCAGCAGATGAGCGCTCTTCCGCTGAATACCCGATCGCTGTGGAATTTCGTCGGGCTCACCCCCGGCGTAGTCCAGGCGGGCAACGATTCGGCGACTCGGCGCTTCTCCGGCTCCCGCGCAAATCAGTCGGATGCGTCCATCGACGGCATCACGCTGTCGAACCAGTACGACGGGACTCAGATCTCGCCGCTGGTATCGCAGATCGAAGCATTCCAGGAGTTCCGCGTCGACACGGCGAACAACACGGCGGAGTATGGCGGGATCGGACAGGTGACGATCGTCTCGAAGGGCGGCACCAATCAGCTGCACGGCAGTGCCTTCGATTACTACTCGACGCCGTGGTTCCGCGCGCGCAACCCGTTTGCGGCGCGGCGAGGGACCGGTGTGCGGCACAATCCGGGGGCGTCGATCGGCGGGCCGATCTATCTGCCGAAGGTTTATGACGGGCGCAACCGCAGCTTCTTCTTTTACTCGTTCGAGACCACGCGCGGGTCGCAGACGTTGTCCAACCTGAATCCGACCGTTCCCACGCCGGCGTGGCGCGCCGGCGACTTCTCGCGTGAGTCGGTGGTTATCCGCGATCCGTTCGCAAGTAACGCGCCCTTCCCGGGCAACCGCATTCCCGAGGCACGGCTCAATGCGGTATCGCTGAAGATTCAGCAGCGGTTCTATCCGGTGCCGAACCAGCCCGACCCGGAGATGTTCCGGTCGCAGAACTTCCGGGTGCAGTTGCTCCGCGCGTTCGATCCGAATACTTACTGGACTACGCGCCTTGATCACCGCTTTACGGAAAAGCACACCATCTTCGGCCGATACACCTGGAACCGCTCGCATTCGCGCGATTTCGACGGCTCCTCGTCGCCTCCGAACGTGCTGCCGACCATCGGGCGCCGCTGGCAGACTCGCGACACACGCGCCATTCAGATGTCTTATACCGCGATGATTCGCATGAACCTCGTGAACGAATTCCGGTGGGGGTACGCGTGGAACGACAACCCGCGCAACGGCCCGCTGCTCGGCAACCAGATAGTGCGCGAGCTGGGGCTGACCGGGCTGGCTCCGAATATTCCCGATGAAATCACTGGTGTGCCGCAGATATCGTTTTCCGGTCTGGGTATTACAACCGTGGCCCAGACACAATGGCGGCATCCGGGATTCAAGAACTTCGCCCAGCAGTTTCAGCAGCAGTTGAGCTGGTTTCACGGACGTCATAATGTGAAGGCCGGCGTTATCCCCTCGCGCACACAGTTTCAGGACTGGCAAATGCCGAGCAATCTGTTCGGCAACCTGAGCTTCTCGAACCGCTTTACCGGACATCCTTACGCCGATTTTCTGCTCGGGATTCCGACGTCATCCTCGCGGGCGGCGCCGAGCCTGTTTATAGACCGCCTGCGCTGGAACTGGGATTTCTTCGTCACCGATGAGTGGAAGGTCCGTCCGTCCCTGACGCTGAACATCGGGCTTCGATACGAGCTCCACCCAGGCTGGAAAGAAGCGTCGGGACTCCAGGCTCTGTTCGATATCGGCAGTGGAAAGATTGTCGTGCCCGATGGCTCGCGGTCGAAAGTAAGTCCGCTGCTGCCGGCGAGCTATGTCGATGTGGTCGAGGCATCGTCGCTCGGTTATGATGCCCGCAAGCTGATAAAGAACGAGTACAACAATTTCGCTCCGCGTTTTGGAGCCGCCTGGCGGCCGTTCGGGCCGAACACGGTTCTGCGGGCGGGCTACGGCATCTTCTACGACGTGGTGCCGCGCGCGGTCCCGGCCGGCGGCGCGCCGTTCGTTGTGAACGAACCAAGTTATACCAATCCGACGCCGGTGCCGAACGTCGTGCTGCCGCTGGTGTTTCCGACCTCAGTAGCCGGACCGACGACCATTTCGCTGCCCAACGCGATCCGCAAAGACCTGCGCGATCCGTACTCGATGCAGTACAACTTCACCATCGAGCATCAGCGGTGGGACACGGGTTTCCGGGCCTCCTACATCGGCACGAACACCCGCCAGGGGGAATGGGGTTACAACATCAATCAGCCGATCGCAGACAACCGGTTGTACGTCGACAAACCGCGTCTGTTTCCCCGATACCCCGCGATCACTTATATCTCGAATGGAGCAGGCCACCAGTATCACTCGCTGACACTCGAGACGGACCGGCGCTTCTCCCGCGGTCTTGCCTATCAACTCTCCTGGGTCTGGGCGCGCGATATTGGCGATCTGGAACGAGGCGAGTCGCCGGAAAATGCCTATGATCGGCGGCGCGAGCGCGCAGTATGGCTCGACATACCGACGCATCGCGTAACAGGTAACCTCCTGTATCAGTTCCCGTTTGGCAGGGGCGCGCACGGCTTCCGCCGTGCTCTTCTGCAGGGTTGGGAGTGGAACTCGGTCTACAGTTTCTTTTCGGGCGAGTTTCTGACGCCCCAGTGGACCGGACCCGATCCGACGGGCACGGCGTTCACCTCATCGCGCACTCCCGCGCAGGTGACGATCCGTCCTGACCAGCTCCGCAATCCCAATCTGCCGGTGGACCAGCGATCGACCGCACGCTGGTTCGATATTTCCGCCTTT
>DASSSG010000448.1:0-3614 GCA_035708545.1 Bryobacteraceae bacterium
CGCCGCCACTCAGGGCTGTCATCGGATGATCAGAAGCGGCTGCTCGCGATTTTCCGAAGGTCCCCGGGGGAAATGGTCTCGGGCAATGAAGGCATTCGAAGCGGGATGCAGCAGCAGACCGGAGCTCAAGCCAGTACGTCCGGCGCTACACGGGACGCGCACTGACGGCGGCAACAATCGATCGGGATACGTCTTCCTGTACGGCAAAGACGTCAGTGGTGTCGCAGTCGTAAGTATCGGACCACACGTACACGCCTTTGTCGACGTCGATCAGTTGAGCCGAGATTCGCAGCCGGTCGCCGTGCCTGCGGACACTCCCTTCCAGCAGCAGATCCGGACGGAGTTCGACCGTGCCATTCTGCAGCGCAGCCGGCCGCGCGATCACGCGGAAGCGGTCCAGCTTCGTGAGGGCGCTGATCAGGTCCTCCGTCAGGCCGGAGCAGAAGTATTGATCTCCCGGGTCGGAACTCAGATTCGCGAATGCGGCTACGCTGATCGAGCTTCGCTTGTGGAGATCCGCAGGAGGCGTTCTGCTGAGTGGTGGCAGCTGATCCCGATGAAGAATGAGCGGGACATAACTGCCTTTCAGGAACTGGATAACAATCGGGTCATCCGCTCCTTCAGTTTGGTAGTAGTGTTCGAGCTTTGACCGCAGCCGGCGCGCCTCTACGCGAACGATTGAATCGATACGCGGGTCGAAGGATTCCATCTTGTTGAAGACTTCGACCCCCACCAGGTACTCTTTGAGGGTTGCCTGGCGGCCGTCGAGCGCCTGCTCGATCGTGAACCGGAGGAACCGACCCAGACGCCGGGAGCGGACGAACGTTGGGCTGCTCAGAATCCTGTCCAGCTGCGCGCGTACCGCCTCAGGCGAGATCCCCGTTTCGGTCAGTGCGTTAGCCGGCCTGCCTGGCTCCAGCTGAGTCGCGGCCGCATGGGCCTCGCCGAAACCGACTGTCGTCTGCATTGCAATACTCACGGGTAACCCCCAGTGTCACGGTACGGATTCAGCACACGGTGGATGCTGTTACGAGCAGGCGTGTTTCCAAGTGCATCTTCATTAACCGTTAGCTGAACGTGACAATTTCTCACTGCGCGGGTACAAACCTAACTGCGTGAGGTGACACACGGTGACCCAGATCGGTAACGGCTATTCCGGCGTGGCGGGCGACTACACGGTTAAGGGATGAAAGCTTCTAAGTACCTCCGCATCCAAGGAAACGTATGTAAAGCCGGTCGCCCACAACTCATTGACTGTGAGTGCGATTCGCAGCAGTCGACCTACTGGTTCCGGGAGAGAACGGGAGAATGGGTCCATCGATCCTCATTACCGGCGGCGCCGGGTTCATCGGTTCACACCTGTCTAACGAGCTTCTGAATCGCGGTTACCGTGTCCGCGTGCTTGACAACTTGTGCCCGCAGGTGCATGGGGTCGATCGCGAGCGGCCCGTTTACCTGAACAGCGACGTCGAACTCCAGGTCGGCGACGTTCGCGACGCGGATGCGGTGCGGCGAGCCCTCAAGGGCATTGATGCTGTCTACCATTTCGTCGCGGCGGTCGGTGTCGGTCAAAGCATGTATGAAATCGCGGAGTACACCAGCGTCAACAACCTCGGGACCGCGATTCTGCTCGAAGGCCTGCTCAAGCACCGCGTACAGCGGCTGATCGTCGCTTCGAGCATGAGCATCTACGGCGAGGGCCTCTATCGGCGTTCCGACGGCAGTGTCACGACGGGCGAGCGATCCGTCCACCAGGTCCGCGCCGGAGAGTGGGAACTGCACGACGAAAACGGGGCTCCCCTCGCGCCCGTGCCGACTCCGGAGTGGAAAGCTCCCGCGCTGCCGTCAGTCTACGCACTCTCGAAGTACGACCAGGAGCGCATGTGCCTCATGATAGGCAAGGCGTACGGTATCGAAGCCGTCGCGCTCCGGTTCTTCAATATTTACGGACCCAACCAGGCGCTGTCGAACCCGTACACGGGCGTTCTCGCGATCTTCGCCTCCCGTCTGCTGAACGGAAACGCGCCGTTGATCAACGAGGACGGGAATCAACTGCGCGATTTCGTGAGCGTGTATGACGTGGCGCGCGCCTGCCGGCTTGCGCTCGAGGTGAACGAAGCCAACGGCCACGTTTTCAATATCGCAAGCGGCCGGCAGATTCGGATCAGGGAACTGGCGGAGCGGATTGCGAATGTGCTCGGCAAACGCATGCGTCCGGAGATCACGGGCAAGTACCGTGCGGGAGATATCCGGCACTGTTTCGCTGACATAACACTGGCCCAGAGGGTGCTCGGCTACGAGCCGGCGGTATCGCTGGATCGCGGGCTAAAGGATCTTGCCGGCTGGCTGGAGGGCCAGATCGCTTACGACCGCGTCGCCGAGTCGAGGGCGGAACTCGCCGCCCGGGGGCTGATGGTATGACCGGCCCGTTGCTGATCACCGGTGGCGCCGGGTTTATCGGTACCAACCTGGCCGACCGGCTGCTCTCGGAAGGCCAGCGCGTACTCCTTTTCGACAACCTGTCGCGAGGCGGCGTGGAGCGAAACCTGCAATGGCTGCAAGACCGGCACGGGCCGCTGCTCGATTTCGAGCTGGGCGACGTGCGCGATGCTGACGCCGTCCGCGCCTGTGTGCGCCGCGCGTCCGCTGTGTTCCACTTTGCCTCACAGGTGGCGGTTACCACCAGCCTGGTCGATCCGATCACGGATTTCGAGATCAACGCGCGCGGAACGCTGAACATCCTCGAGGAACTGCGCTGGTCCGGCAGCCCGGCGCCGCTGTTCTTCACTTCGACGAATAAGGTGTACGGCGATCTCGATGACATCCCATTGCGGCGGGCTGAGACAAGGTACGTGCCGACTGAGCCCGGTATTCTGAAGCGCGGCGTCAGTGAAGAGCGCTGCCTGTGCTTTCACAGCCCTTACGGCTGTTCGAAAGGCACAGCGGACCAGTACGTACTCGATTACGCTCGCAGCTTCGGGATCCGCTCGACGGTTTTCCGAATGAGCTGCATCTATGGCCCCCACCAGTTTGGGACGGAGGATCAGGGTTGGGTAGCCCACTTCCTGATGCGGGCGCTCGAGCGGGCAGCGGTCACGCTGTTTGGAGATGGCCGCCAGGTTCGCGACATTCTGTTTGTGACGGACCTTGTAGACGCCTTTCTCTTCGCGTGGCACAACACGAATGCTGTCGCCGGTCGAGTGTTTAACATCGGCGGCGGACCCGGAAACACGATCAGCCTGCTCGAACTGCTCGCGACCATTCGAACCATCACCGGCGAGACGCCGCAGATCGAATATGAGTCCTGGCGCGTAGGCGACCAGCGGTACTACGTATCCGATACCAGCCGATTCACGGCGGCTACCGGATGGCGGCCGAAAGTTGCCGTTGAGGAGGGCGTCCGCGCTCTTCATGACTGGCTCGCCACGTCGCGCGAACGGGCGAGGCTGGCGGCGCCGGTGCTGTTTGGAGGCGCGGCTTGAAATACGCTCTGGTCAACCCGAACTGGAGCTTCGAGGGAAGCATCTATTTTGGTTGCCGCGAGCCACATCTGCCGCTCGAGTACGGTTACGCGAAAGCGCTGCTCGAAGCCGCTGGGCATGAAGCCAGCGTCA
>DASSSG010000449.1:0-7308 GCA_035708545.1 Bryobacteraceae bacterium
CACCCGTTCGACGTGGTCGGCTGGGACGGGTATTACTACCCGTGGGCCTTCAGCATCCATGATTTCGAGCCGCGTGTCGGACGCTTCCATCTGCCTCCTCCCGTGCACCAGACGTTTGAAGGCGACGGATTCGTCGTCTGCTCGTTCTGCCCTCGTCCGTACGATTTCGATCCCAGTTCGGTACCGGCGCCCTACAACCAATCGAACGTCATGTCGGATGAAGTGCTGTACTACGCGAACGCGGAATTCATGAGCCGCAAGGGCGTCGAGTATGGCTCGATTACGCTTCACCCCGACGGCATTCCGCACGGGCCGCAGCCCGGCCGGACGGAAGATTCGATCGGCAGGAAAGAAACAAACGAACTGGCGGTGATGGTCGACACATTTCGGCCTCTGCTCGTCAGCCGCGAGGCGCTCGGTGTCGAAGACAAGGAGTACTTCCGCTCGTGGCTCGAGGTCTGAGCGAATCTCTGCGTCTGCTGCTTGCGTCCTCGGTGGATTACGCGGGTCTGTTCCCGCCCGCAGAGCTGGATATGGCGACCGCGGTTCGTTGTTACGAAGAATACCGCGCAAGTGAGTACGCCTGGATGCTCGGGAACTTTGTCGCGCCCGCAGGACGGCTGGCGGAACTCGCAGCATTAGCTCGGCGCGACGGACCGCCCTGGTCAGTGAACGCGCTGGTCGGGCCGAACATCGCCGGGGAACTGGATGCGATCGAGGAGTTTCAGCATACCGGCACAGGCCGTGTCGAATGGATCGAGGTCAAGGTCAGCTCGGCCGAGCAGATTCGCGCCATCCGCGAGCGCGTCCCGCGGCGGCTTGGAATTTACTTTGAATTCACGGATCTCGCGCTGATGAAGGCTGTTCGCGACGCCGGAGCCCGGGCGAAGGTTCGCACCGGGGGCGCGACCGCCGAGGCAATTCCCGCAGCCGTTGAACTGGCGCGCTTCATGGTTTCCGCCGGAACGCACGAAATCCCGTTGAAAGCCACGGCAGGCCTGCATCACCCCGTCCGATCCGAGTACGCGCTCACGTACAAGAAGGATAGTCAGCACGCTACGATGCACGGCTTCGTCAACGTGCTGCTGGCAGCCGTGTTTGCATGCCATGGTGTTGCTCTCGAAGAGCTCACGGAACTGCTGGAGGAACGCTCGCCCGGGGCCTTCGGGTTCGAACCTGATGGCGTCACGTGGCGGTACCATCGGCTCACGAACATGCAAATCCGGTGCGCGCGTGAAAGAGCTGTCGCGTCGTTCGGATCGTGCTCGTTTATCGAGCCGGTGGAGGAATTGCGCGCCGCCGGCCTGCTATGACGTGGTGCGTTTTTCGCCTGGGCGGTGCCCGCGCGCGCGCCGGCCTGCGCATCGGCGACTCAGTCCTGGATCTCACCGCGGCGCGCGCTCCCTACAGCGATGTGCTCAACATGTCATCGCTGAACGCGTTTATGGCGCTCGGACGAGTCGCGTCACATGAGGTGCTCGACTGGGCCCGCAACGTCCCCGCCGATCATCCGGCAATGATCCCGGCCGCAGACGTGACGCTGGAGATGCCTGTGACTGTCGGCGACTATACCGACTTCTACGCTTCCATCTATCACGCGACAAACGTCGGATCGATGTTCCGGCCTGACAATCCTCTGCTGCCGAATTACAAGTACGTTCCAATTGCATATCACGGGCGCGCATCGTCGATCGTTCCGAGTGGCACTCCGGTGCGGCGGCCATGCGGGCAGCTGCAGGACGGAGACGCGCCACCGCGCTACGCTCCCTCGCGGCTGCTTGATTACGAACTTGAGCTTGGCGCGTTTATCGGCGCCGGCAATCGACTCGGCGAGCCGGTTCCAATCGCAGAGGCCGAACAGCACATCTTTGGCTTGTGCCTGGTGAATGACTGGTCGGCGCGGGACATTCAGCGCTGGGAATACCAGCCGCTCGGACCGTTTCTCGCGAAGAACTTCGCGACGTCAATCTCCCGCTGGATCGTGCCGCTGGAAACACTGGAGCCGTTTCGAGTGCCCGCGTTCACACGGCCCGAAGGCGATCCGCAGCCGCTGCCGTACCTGCGCTCGGAAGACGACCAGAGACGCGGCGCGTTCGATATTACCGTCGAGGCGTGGATCGAGACGGAAGCAATGCGGTCCCGGGGAATCGAGCCCTTTCTCGTCAGCCGTGGGAACGTTCGCGACATGTACTGGACGTTCGCGCAGATGATGACTCACCATGCGTGCGGCGGATGCAATCTGCGGCCAGGCGATCTGATAGCGAGCGGCACCGTCAGCGGGGCGGAACGCGAGTCGGCCGGGTGCCTGTTGGAGCGGACCTGGCGGGGTGCGCAGCCGCTTGAACTGCCTTCTGGTGAAACGCGGAGGTTTCTCGAAGACGGCGACGAGGTCATCCTGCGCGGCTATTGTGAGCGCGAAACCGTTTCGCGCGTCGACTTCGGCGAATGCCGCGGCCGCGTGTTGCCGGCGCGCTGCGGTATGAAATCTGCGTAGGCCGTATGCAGTTGTCTCGCCCCGCCGCTTAACTGCGCCAACTCAGGCTCGTTGTTTTTCCGTTCGGGAGCGTGTTGCCGCCAAACGCGTTCAGCCTGAGTTCCGCCCCCTGGGCGGTAAAGGTCGCTTCTACCCAGCCAACAGGCTCGGAGTCGCGGAAATTGTAGCCGACCGCAGGCAGGTTGACCAGGTGCATGCCCTCGAGCACATCGTATTTATAGCGATGTGAATGGCCATAGAAAACGGCTTTCACACTCGCGTGCTTTGCCGTGATGCGGAGAAAGCGATCGGCGTCGAGAAGGCTCGCATCGTCATCGTCGAGCGTGTGATGAACGAACAGCAGAATGGGCGTGGTCCCGGCGCGAGCGAGGAAATTATCGAGCCACGTGCGTTGCGCCTGCCCGAGCAGGCCGGGAGTTTCATTCGCTCGTATGAGCGAATCGAGAATCACGAGCCGCACCGGCGGATTTTCGATTACAGCAACATACTTGTTGCGGACCGGCTGGAGCGGGACGGCTTCTGATGCACACACGGCAGCCATGAAGTTCGCGCGATCATCGTGGTTGCCGAGTGACATTGCGGTGAGGTGCTTCGCCGTAAGTGGTTCGATCAGCGCCTGCAGGTTTGCGTAGTCGCCCTCGAGTCCCCTGAGACGAGCAAGATCACCGTCGATCAGCACGCCATCGGGCCTGAAGCGCGCTACATCAGGCACGATCTTCTTCAGGTTTTCGTATGGCCGGAAACCGCGGTATTGATCCTGCGGATCGGCGGAAATGTGCGTGTCGGCAAGAAGCGCCCAGCGCGTACTGCGGTTCTCCGCAGACCCGCACGCGCTGACAATAACCCCGGCCCCCGTCTGCAGGAAGCGGCGGCGTGAGAGAACCAGCGGCATATCTTAAGTCTATTCGCGGCCAGCGCAGCGGAGTGGGTTTGTGGCAAGCTGTTGCTTACTCTTCTGCGATCTTATGCCGCAACCGAATGAATTCGCGGGCCTGACCGCGCTCGTCACGGGCGCATCGAACGGAATCGGCGCGGAAACCACTGTCGCTCTCGGCCGCTCTGGAGCACGCGTGCTCGTTCACTATAACCAGGCGGCCGAACAGGCGTCAGCCGTCCTGCAGCGTGCCGGCGGGACCGGCGAACTCATACAGGCCGACCTCAGCCGTCGCGAAGGAGTGCACGCGCTCATTGACAGAATCCGCGGCCGCGCTGTTGACATTCTGATCAACAACGCCGGATCGCTGGTGAAGCGCACGCGCGTGCTCGAGTTCACCGAGGAGCTCTGGGATGAGGTGATGATGTTGAACCTGACCAGTGCGTTTTTTCTGGCGCAGGCGGTCCTCCCGGGGATGGTCGAACGCGGGCGAGGAGTCATTGTGAACGTGTCGTCGGTGGCGGCGAAGAACGGGGGCGGCATCGGCGCGCTCGCCTATGCCACGGCCAAGGCAGCACTTTCGACCATGACCAAGGGACTGGCGAAAGAGTTTGCCTCCCAGGGAGTTCGCTGCAACACCGTGTCCCCGGGCACCATCGATACGAACTACCACCGCACTTTTTCGACACAGCAGATGCTCAAGGCAGTCACGGATGCGACGCCGCTCGGGCGTCTGGGGACGTCACAAGAGGTCGCGCACGTGATTCTGTTCCTGTGTTCGAAAGAATCGAGCTTCATTCACGGGCAGTCGATCGAAGTAAACGGCGGGTTCCTGATGGCGTGAGGACAGGTGACGAGTTCAGCGCGAAACTGCGGCGTGCTGCCGCACGCCGCCGATCACGCGCCCCGCTCGGGCGGGCCGGCCTCGCTACGATGATCGCGCGCGATGCCAGCGCGATTTACCGCTGCACGCGTCCCGAGCCGCCTCCCTTGACGAGCGCCATTACCTCGTCCACGGTAAAGCGGTTGAAATCACCCGGAATCGAATGCTTCAGGCAACTCGCCGCCACGGCGAACTCGAGGGCCTCCTGATGCGAGCGGAGGTTCAGCAGACCGTAAATGAGCCCGCCGGCAAATGAGTCGCCGCCGCCCACACGATCCACAATGTGAGTGACATCGTAATAGCGGCTGACCAGAAAACCGCTGCGGTCATTCAGGCACGCCGACCAGCCGTTATGCGAGGCGCTCCGCGATTCGCGCAGCGTGATCGCGATCATCCTCAGGCTGGGATAGGCCTTCAGGACGGCATCGCTGAGCGCATGATAGTGTTCGGCCTCGAGCTTCCCCGCCTCGACGTCCGCCTTGCTCTCGATGCCGAGCGACATCTGGCAGTCCTCTTCGTTGGCGATGCAAACGTCCACAAATCTGACGAGTTCCGTCATGATCTCCTTCGCGCTCTTGCCGTACTTCCAGAGATTTTTTCGGAAGTTGAGATCGCAGGAGACGGTCAGTCCCTTGTCGCGGGCGACCCTCACAGATTCGAGCGCGAGATCCGCGGCGCTCTGGCTGATCGCCGGCGTGATGCCTGTGATGTGGAACCAGCCGGCGCCTTCAAACGCTGCGGCGAAATTCACGTCGCCGGGGTTTGCGAGCGAGATCGCGCTGTAGGCGCGGTCGTACACGACCTTCGATCCCCGCTGGTTGGCGCCGTTCTCGACGAAGTAGATGCCGAAGCGGCCGTTGCCTCGCGCGATGAAGGAAGGATCAACTCCGAATCGCCGCAGCTCCCCGATAAAAGCATCCGAGACCGGGTTGTTGGGCGGGAGCACGGTCACGTACCGCGCCGGCACGCCGAAGGTTCCGAGCGTCACGGCGACGTTAGCTTCACCGCCGCCGAAGGTCGCAACAAACTGCGGGGACTGGAGAAAGCGCTCCCATCCCGGAGGCGAGAGACGCAGCATGATCTCGCCAAACGTAACCACGGGCTTTGTCATGTGGAAACGAAAATTCTATCGCGGCGGAACGCCGGAACCGGGTGCGAAGAAGGAACTCCGGGACACGCCGCTCGGACGCGCCCCGGCACATTATCAGCCGGCCGGGATCAGTCGTTCAGCTCGAAACTGCCGAGGAAAGCACTCCGCTTCTCAGGGCTGCTCCACGTCGTCCCGAGGCCCTGGCCGCGGAAGCTGTGCGATAACGCATACGCCGGCATCGCGTGAGCGAGCTTCGTCAGCGGGTTATACCAGTTCTCCTCATTACTGCAGAGGTGGTCCTTGTTGCTGATGGCGCGCGTACGGATCTCGGCCAGCGTTCCGGCCGTCAGCTTTGCCGAGCCGGAATGAATGTTGTTGTCCGTGAACTCGAACGCGATCGGCTGATACTCGATCTTCACCACGTCCTGAAGCAGGTCGCCGCCCATGCGCTGCGCGAAGGCTTTGAGCGCGAGTCGCTGCTCGGCGTTCGCCTTCTCGTCCACGATGAGCATCGCTTTCACGGGATACGCGCTGCCACTGACATTGCCGAGCGTGTTTGACGCTTTCACCACACCGACCACACCGAGCCCGTCCAGCTTCACGCCTTTCCAGCTGCCCTGGTTCACTCGCCAGCCGAACACGGCGAGATTACCGACAAGGTCGACTTCAGAGTTTGCGAAACACGGGCCTGTGAACACGTCGGCCGTGCGCGCTTCGATGTAATCGCCATGTATCGTCGTGGTTGCAGGATTGGTCTTCGGGAGACTGGCCGCAAACAGAGTTGGGACGGCCAGCAAGAGACAGAAATAACGCTTCATCCTTCCCCTCCAGAGGTACTCCACAATTGTAACGTGCAATCACAAGAGGCGCGGCGCGAGGGCGTACAGGGCGGCCAGCGCCGCGGCGTACAGGAGGACCGCAATCGGCGGCCGGGCCGGTAATCGCCGCTGCCATTCCCAGACCGCAAGCACACTGAGTCCGAACGGAATGAAACCGGCATAGCCGGGCAGCGGCATCTCGAACAAATGCGGCGCCTGCGGCAGGACCAGGTACTCCCAGCCCGTCTTCGCGGGAAAGTTGATTGCTTCCCAAAGCAGGCCGGCCATGATACTGCCCGCAACCCAGCCGGCTGCGAAAGGCTGCGGCGTCGGGCATGTGCGGACCGCCGCAAACGGGAGCAGGAGCAGCGCGGGTGCAAGCCACATTCCCTGATTGAACCAGAAAACGCTGTTCACGAACGGAATGGCGAGCAGAACCAGCCCCGTCACGACCAGCCGGGGTTTATGACGCCGCGCGAACTCCTCCAGCGCGCGCGGGACGCACGCGGCGCCACCGAGCATCCACCAGCACTCCATCACGATGGGCACTACGGTCGCGAACGAAGTGAACCCGAAGAACACCTGCCGGTGCAGTCCTTCGATGCTGCCCCGGTATCGCCACTGCGGCGCCCGCAGGTTCAGCGCCTCGAAAAGCAGCCAGAACAACACGGAAACGGGCAGAGTAATCGCAAAGAACCGCCGGGGCTCCGCGCGCCACAGCGACTGTCCGCGCCGGCGCCAGTTCCAGGCATCGAGGATCAGCAGCAGTCCCCACCAGACGACCGGATACGTGTAATCGTGAATCGCGGGCAGCACGCCCGCCATAGCGACGGCGCCGGCCCCGGCAACAACTGCTCCTGTCGCCACCTGCGCGCGCACGGACCACATGTCTCGTAACACTGTAACCGGCGCCGCGCGATCCCTCGTTAAAATGGCACTTTGACGTTTCCTCCCGTCGACGAACAGCTCACATATATCCGCAAGGGCTTCGCTGAGATCATTCGCGAAGACGAGCTGCGAACGCGGCTCGCGGAAGGGCGGCCGTTGCGCGTCAAAGCCGGGTTCGATCCCACGGCGCCCGACCTCCATCTGGGTCATACGGTCCTGCTTCGGAAGATGAAACACTTCCAGGACCTGGGGCATACCGCG
>DASSSG010000450.1:0-6598 GCA_035708545.1 Bryobacteraceae bacterium
TCCGCGATCTGCTTCAGATCACCCGGCTGTACACTGTTTTCGAGTCCTTTGAGGACGAAGCCAAAGCGCTCCGCAGCTTCTCGAAAGCCGCCGCTGGGGTATAGGCCGGCCGGCGACCGCCGCCGCGTGCCGCGTTCGCGATCTGCTTGCTGGCCGCCGCCGCCCGTTTTGCCAGGCATGCGCTAAGCTGAGGCGGGAAGGAGCCCGCCATATCGAGCGCGAGCCGTAAACGCCTGCTGGCCATTGCTGTCGGGGCCCTCGCACTTGCCGCCGCCTGGTTCACGCTGCAGCGGCTCCGCGGCAGCGAGTTTCGCTGGGACATCTTCTTTGCCACCTTCCGGCAGGTAAACCCGTTCTGGTTCGCGGCCTCGGGAGCGCTTGCCCTGTCCACATATCTCGTGCGTGCGATTCGCTGGGTTATTATGATCCGGCCGCTCTGGCCGCGTCCGAAGCTCTGGCCGGTCATGTCGGCAACCTGCATCGGCTTCACCGCAATCACCCTGTTCGGGCGTCCAGGCGAGATCGTCCGGCCCTGGCTGATCGCGGCCCATGCGCGGCTTCCCGTCTCCTCGCAACTTGCCGCATGGCTGCTCGAACGCATTTACGATTTGCTCGCGGTTCTGGCAATCTTCGGTTTTGCGCTTTCTCAGACCCCGGGCGATCTCTCTGAGTTCAGTCCCGCCACGCGCTGGGTCTTTCAAACCGGCGGTTATGTGGCCGCCGGGATCGCCCTTGCCTGCATCGCAATCCTTCTGATGGTGAACCGATTCTCCGAGAATGCCCGCGCGCGGCTCACCGCGAGCCTCCGCTTCCTGCCGGAGCGGCTGCACGCGAAGGCGGACGCGCTGATCGGCGCATTCACAATCGGGATGAGCTCCACCCGCTCGGGACGGCAGGTCCGACTGCTGCTGTTCTGGACTGCCGTCGACTGGGCTCTCGTCGCAGCGGCAACAGTGGCGCTGTTCCGCGGTCTGCCCGCCACTGCCGGTTTCAGCTGGCTGCACGCAATGATGTTTCTGGGCTTCGTCGCCTTCGGCGGTGTGGTTCAGATTCCCGGTATAGGCGGCGGGACCCAGGTTGCCGCCGTGCTGGTGCTGACGGAGCTTCTGGGAATCAACCTCGAAGCCGCTTCGGGGATGGCGATTCTTTTTTGGGCTGTCGGTTTCGTGCTGATTGTGCCGATCGGGCTCGCGCTTATGGTGCACGACGGCATAAAACTGCGCTCGCTTCGGCATCTCAGCGAAGCCGAGGCCGATACCGTGTCCGCAGGGCAGCCCTGATGCTCTGTCCCTTCTGCGGTCACAAAGAGGATAAGGTCATCGACTCGCGCGAGAGCCGCGAGGGCGAGATCATCCGCCGCCGGCGCGAGTGCCTGCGCTGTTCGAAGCGGTTTACCACGTATGAAAAAATCGACGAGATCCCCTACATGGTCGTGAAGAAGGACGGTCGCCGGGAGCGCTTCGATCGCCAGAAAGTGCTCGGCGGGCTGCTTAAGGCATGCGAAAAACGGCCGGTTGGGATGGCCAAACTCGCTGACATCATTGATGAAGTCGAGCGCCGGCTGGCTGAGACCCCCGAACGGGAGCTGTCTACGACCGAAATCGGAGAAATGATCATGGCTCGGCTGGCGAGCCTTGATAAAATTGCCTACGTCCGGTTTGCGTCCGTGTACCGCGATTTCCAGGATATCGAGGCTTTCATGGCGGAGCTCAGCAGCCTCGTCCGCGGAAAAAAAGCATAGTACGGCGCATCGGACCCTCTCACGTCGCATACGGTGGCGGCTGTAAAAAATCCGGCTGTGTGCGTAAAAAGTTCCGGTTTCGTCGTGTCAAACGCGTGTTTTCTCGCGTCATATGAATGAGGACAGAGAGTTCTGGGGGCGAGTACCGGCCGACGGGTAAGGGCCGAGGGGAGTATCTGCTCAGCCAAAGTGCGGAAACTTCTTCGAGACCAACGCTTAACATCAATCACGATTGATGTTATAATCCAACGAGTTTTCGCCGCCCAGCCGACAAAGAGGAGTCTTTTGTAAGCCGGCCAACATCTAATGGATTGGCTGGCCGGTCGTGTCAACTCAGGCGCAGGACACGACTGCCCTGCTTTTAAGGGAGGTGAGTATCCGAGTGGACCAGTTCGAAGATCAGTACATTGGCGACCATGCCGAGCCGCTGGGCATTCCTTTTGACGAAGACGCGAATTTTTTCCACCCCGAGGAAGTCCAGGACGGCGAAGACCTGCAGGCCAACCAGCAGGTCGAGGAGTCGATTTATACCGACGACCCGGTACGCGTGTACCTGCGCGAAATGGGTGCGGTGCCGCTGCTGACCCGTGACGGCGAAGTCAGCCTCGCACGGAAAATGGAGCGCGGGAAGCTCCGCATGCAGAAATCGATCAGCCGGTCGCCAGTGGTCCAGATGAATGTCGTCGAGCTGGCCGAGACCTTCAAGCGCGATCCTGAAGAGCTGGAGAACTGGGTAGATCTCGGCACGGCCGAAACCGAAGAAGGCATGTCCGCGGACAACAGGCGCCGCGAAGAGGTGCTGAAACTCTTCTCCGAAGTCGCCGGGCTCTGGAAAAAGCAGCAGCAGCTCGAGGACAAAGTCGAGGCTGTGCCGCTCGCAAACAAGAAGCTGCGGCGCAAGGCGCTCGGCCGGTACAACCGCGTGCGCGTGGACACGTCGCTCACGATCCGGCGGATTCCATTCCAGATCGGCCGGTGGAAGCAGTTTAGCCGGGAGCTGGAGCGCGTGGCCGATGAGCTGGCGCAGCTCGAGATCGAGCTGAAGCGCCAGACTGAACGAGACCGCAACTCGCCGGAGGGCCAGGCCCGCTGCCGTGAGCTGCGCCGCGAAATACGCAAGCGCGAAGCGGCCGCCGGAGCCTCACTGCCCGAACTGCGGCACACGCTCAACGTTATCCGCCAGGGTGAGCTGGAGGCCGAGCGCGCGAAGAAGGATCTCGTCGAGGCGAACCTTCGATTGGTCGTTTCCGTCGCGAAGAAGTACGTCAACCGCGGTCTGCACCTGCTGGACCTGATCCAGGAGGGTAACATCGGCCTGATGCGCGCGGCCGATAAGTTCGAGTACCGGCGCGGCTACAAGTTCTCGACCTACGCGACGTGGTGGATCCGGCAGGCGATCACGCGAGCCATCGCCGATCAGAGCCGTACCATCCGTATCCCCGTGCACATGAACGAGAGCATGAACAAGTTCCTGCGGGCCACGCGTGAGCTCGAGAAGGAACTCGGCCGTGCTCCGACCAACGAAGAGATCAGCCGGCGCATGGACATTCCGGTCGAGAAGGTCCAGAAGCTGAAGACTATCTCGCGCGATCCGGTGTCGCTCGAGACGCCCGTCGGCCGCGACGGCGAGTCGGCGCTGGGCGATCTGATCGAGGACCGCTGGGTCAGCTCGCCGGTGGATGCGGTGATTGACTCGAACGTCCGCGACGAGACGGCAAACATCCTCAAGACGCTTTCTCCGAAGGAGGAAAAGGTGATCCGGCTGCGCTTCGGCATCGGCTGCGAGCGCGAGCATACGCTCGAGGAGATCGGGCAGGAGTTCGACGTCACGCGCGAGCGCATCCGCCAGATCGAAGCGAAGGCATTGCGCCAGCTGCGCTCGCCCGAGCGGGCCCGGCATCTGCGGGCGCTGCTCGCGGCGCGATAACGCGATTTCACTTGCAGGGTTGAGGAGGCCGGACCTTCATGTCCGGTCTCGTTGTCTTCGGCAGCCGTAACCGCAACGCTGGCGCCTCAACTGCCGCCGAGCGCGAGGCCTGAAAAGATTGAGGGCCGACGGGTTGGCCGGCCCTGAATCTCTGTGACTGGTTCTGTGCGGCTTGCGCCGCGTATCGGACTACGTGCTCGCGATCGATTCGCTCAGTCGGGTGTCCACGTTGCTGAAGATCGTGCGGATCTTCGCAGCGACGCCGGGCATGATGGCGCCTGCGGCGACTGCCACGAAGCCGGCCATCAGAGCGTATTCAATGAGGTCCTGGCCGCGAGTATCTTTCCAGATTCTCATGCGGCAGAACATACGGACAGCTTTCTTCATTATTCCTCTCCCTGCAAGCTGCGTTATCGAGCCTTGCAAGAGAAAAGTATCATCCGGTCAGATTGCGAAGAATCAGCACAAGTGCTTAATTGCACTAAAAATGTCCCTAGGGTGAACCCGCCCCACGTTGCGTCCCCCTTGGGAAATGTTCTAGGACGTCTCCGACGTTTACGTACTCCAGTTGCTGTATCGGTCCGCACGGCTGGTTGCGCGGATCGGATGATCGCGTGAACCACAGTCGCAGGAAAACATCATTCGCATCGGCCATCACGTTGTGTCGAAGATCTGCGCGGGTGTACACAACAGGGACTCCCCGCGCCGCGCGAGGTTGCGTAAGTGTTACCCGTCCCGCCGCGGCGGCTGCTTACAACCTGTTGATTCTGCAATCCGGATGAAGGTGGGTTCAGAATTGCCCACTCAACGCGCATATGAGAATGCTTGCTCATTTCGCAATGGCAACCCTGCTCCTCGCCGGCACCTCGCTCGCTCAGAGCACCGGTGCAAAGCAGGACATCAAAGACGCGGGCGCCGCAACGAAAGACGCCGCGAAATCGACCGGCCGCGCGGCGAAGAAAGCGGGCAAGGGCGCCTACAAAGGTACAAAGAAAGGCGTCAGCAAAGCCGCAGAGAAAACCGCCGAAGGCGCCGGAAAAGTCGCCGACAAGACAAAGTAAGCAGCTACTCGATTGCCTGAAACCATGTGATCGCGGCCACGCCTGCCGCACCCGCGGCGAGGCAGTCGGCCGCGTTTTTTCTGTTCACTCCTCCCAGTGCGAACACCGGAATGCGCACCGCCGCCGCGCCCTCCTGTAAAGCGCGCAGGCCGAGAGGCTCGCCTTTGCCGCGGCTCGGAAAAACGGGTCCATAGACGGCGAAATCGGCGCGTTCTCGTTCGGCACAACGCAGTTCGTCAATGCTGTGGCAGGATACGCCTGTCAGGAATCCCGCAGGTGAAATCGCGCGGACGCGCTCCGGTGAAACCGAGCCGGCGGGCAGATGCACACCGTGCGCGTTCGCCGCGAGCGCCACATCAACGCGTGTGTTGACAAGAATTCTTGTTGCGCTCGCGGACGCCAGCAAGACCGCTCTCCGCGTGAGCTCGAGCAGGTCGCGCGCGTACAGATCCTTCTCGCGGATCTGGATCATATCAACACGATCAGCGATCGCGCGTTCGATACATATGAGGAGGGCGCCAATGCCACCGGCTGAATGCCGGTCGGTTATGTAGTAACGTCGCACTTACACGATCCGCAGCGTGGAAGCCGGGAACTCGATGAGCCAGTCGCGGACGTGCCGCATGCGCTCAAACTCCTCCCGGGTGAGCTCGGCGGTGACGCCCCCCTCGAAGTCGAGCCGTACGGCGCCGGCTCGCTCGATGGTGCGAGCAAGCTGCACCGGTACCTGGTTGGGCGCCGGACGGCCGTTTCTCGGCACCACGCGCAGCGCCTGTGGTGTGACGCATACGTGGACCCGATCGCCAATCAGGTGTCCGGGATAGTAGGCGCCGGCGATATCGGCGTCCCCGTACCGCAGCACGCTCGCGTTGCGCGATGGATCGAGCATCCGTATCTCGACCGGAAGGATGTTGAAGATACCGAGCAGGCGCGCGACTTCCACGCTCGCGGGCTGATCGCACACAGCGGACGGCGTCCCCGCCTGGGCGATACGGCCGTTGTCGATGACTATCATTTCGCCGGCAAGCTCGAATGCTTCTTCCAGACTGTGGGTGACAAGCAGAACCGGTGTCCCGAATTCCGCACGAACCTGCCGAAGCACCTCATAGAGCTCCACGCGCAGCGGAGCATCGAGACCGCGCGCGGGCTCGTCGAGCAGCAGCACCGCAGGTCCGCCGATCAACGCACGCGCGACGGAGCAGCGCTGCTTTTGGCCGCCCGACAGTTCGTGCGGCCTGCGGCCGGCGACCTCGGCTAGCCGAAAGCGGTCGAGCATGTCGCCGATCTTGCGGTGGCGCTCGATGCGCGGCAGGCGCTCGGCCGCAAACGCCAGGTTCTCGCGCAGCGTCATATGCGGAAACAGCGAGTAGTTCTGGACAACGTAGCCGCAGCGACGCCTTTGCGGCGACAGGTGAACGCCGGCCTGAGCGTCGAACACGAGGCGGTCGGCCAGAAGGATGCGGCCTTCATCGGGACGCACAAAACCGGCGATACAGTCCAGCGTCAGCGTCTTACCCGCGCCGCTCGGGCCAAACAGCGCTGTGATTCCCGCGGTCGCCGTCAGATCGATATCCAGCGTGAAAGGCGCGGACTCGCGCCCCCCGGCGAAGCGCTTGACGACGCGGGCCTCGATCACCGGACTCCCGGGCGCACGGGCAGCACGGTGCCCGCCAGGCGGTTAGCCAGCGTCAGAATCGCGATGGTAACTATGGACACGACGACCACCAGCACGCGCGCGATCTGGCCGTTGCCGGATTCGACGGCGTCGTAGACGGCGAGCGCGGCGGTCTGCGTACGCCCGGGGATGTCGCCGGCCAGCATCAGGGTCATGCCGAAATCGCCCATCGCGCGAGCGAATGCCAGCATCAC
>DASSSG010000451.1:0-2298 GCA_035708545.1 Bryobacteraceae bacterium
CGACACCTGAATCGCAGTCTGAAGATGAACCTCGGTTGCGGGGCTCCGATTCTTGTGAGTCACTGACTGCAAGATGTTCCCTTCCCCTGATGCGGGCGTGTGTGACCGACGTTCACTGCAACGAGCACAGCAGAACCGCGCAGGCGGTGCGCGGCCGCGCTGCGAAATGATGCTTCGTCTCAGACGCCATTCGGCTGATCGGCTGTTTTACGGATGACGATCGCATGTCACGGGCTAGCCAATGTTGATCTACATTAAGAAAGGCCGTCTCATCACGGGCGGTGTTTGTCCAACATCGCCCGGATGAACGGCGCCCAATGCTCGTCAGGGTTCCACACCGTCTTCATCGGCGCGAACGCGCGCTCGACATCCCAGTGCTGCCGGATCGCCCGATAGAGCCCGAGGAACGCCGTGACGCGCTTGTTCGCCGCGCAGTGAAGCAGAGTCTGTTTGCCCAAGGCTGCGTCCATCGCATTGAAAAACGCGAGCAGGTCCTGCTCCGTCGGCGCATCGAATTCGACTGGAATATGCACATATTCCATTCCCAGCGCCTTCACCGTACCCGGCTCGTCTTCCAGGGAATAACGCGGGTCGTCGTGCAGCGCGAGGTTGATCACGACCGCGATCCCCTCGCGTGCGGCTGCCGCGAGCTCCTCTTCCGACGGCTGGCCGCCGGTAACGAGCATCGGGTCGATGCGCCTGAAATTGATGATGTCGGTGACCCGAGCGTTTGCCATACCCATTTTGAATTCTCAGTCCGGTAGCCGAACGTTGTATGCGTCTGCCTGATCCGCACTTCGTCCGCGGTCAACCTGGCGCGATTGAGCAACACATTGTCGGAGCGCGAGGCAGCGAGGCGTCTCTTTTGCTAATCTACTGTCTGGAGGCCCGTTATGCGCTCCTTTCCGTTCGCCGGCTCCCCAGCGCCCAACGCCGGGGAGGTTCTCCTCGACCGCGGCAGTTTCCGGATCCGTTGCGCCGACACGCACGGCGAGCGCAGCAAAAGCAGCCTGCTCATCGAACGCATGTATTCCTGGCGCGGCTACAAACACGAAGCCGCGACAGGCTACGAACCGGACCTGAATCAGATCACTCTACAGGCATTCGGCGGCGATCAGGTTTTCGGCACGCTCAGCCTGAGCCTCGATTCGGAGGCGGGACTCGCGGCCGACGAGCTGTACCACGAGGAGATCGAGGCCTACCGTAACGCCGGCGCGACTGTTTGCGAGCTAACCCGCCTGGCGATCGATCCGCAGTATGGCTCGAAAGAGGTGCTCGGCGCGCTTTTTCACCTTGCGTACATCTATGGCTCGGTGCTCCGCCGAGTTTCGGACGTTTTCATTGAAGTGAACCCGCGCCACGTGAGCTTCTACAACCGCATGCTCGATTTCCACGAGGCGGGCGAGCTGAAGATGTGTCCAAGAGTGGACGCACCGGCGGTACTGCTTCACCTGGAAGTCGCGCATGTCAGGCGGCAGATCCTGCGGTACGGGGGCCAGCGGGAAGAAAGCCGCCGGTCGCTTTATCCATACTTCTTCTCTAAAAAGGAAGAAGAGGGTCTCTGCCGCCGGCTTCTCGGAAATACAGCGCACGCTTACGCGTGAGCCGCGGGATCGCGTCTTCGCAGGCCGTCGTGCGCTCAATCAGGCAGATCGACGACACGCACGTTCACATCCCGCTCGGCATTGCCCCTTCGCACCCGCACGGCTATTTCTTTTCCGATGCCCGCGTCTTCCAGCGCCTGCGCGAGATCCGCAAGCGTGGGGGTCGGCTTGCCGTCGGCGGCGACGATAATGTCGCCGGGCTCGGAGCTCTCCCGGCGAAATGGACGGAGCCCGGCACGCTCCGCCGGAGAACCGCGGGCCACTCCGAAAACCACCACGCCCTGTATACCGAGCTGAGCCGCGATACGCTCGTCAGCGGCAATGATGCCGAGGCCCGGCCGCGGCGCCCGCCCGTGCTTGATGATCTCCGGCACTACGCGGCTCACCAGATCGACCGGTATCGCGAAGCCGATGCCGGCAGAGCTTCCCGATTCCGAAAGAATCGCCGTATTCACGCCGATCAGCCGTCCGCTGCTGTCCAGGAGCGGCCCCCCTGAATTGCCTGGATTGATGGGAGCATCGGTCTGGATGACGCCGCGGACTTCCCGTCCCTGCGCGGTGGGGAGGCGGCGTTCCAGCGCGCTCACGATTCCCGTGGTGAGCGTCCGCTGCAGACCGAAGGGGTTGCCGATCGCGTAGGTCGCCTGTCCCACTTGCAGTGTTTTCGACGTGCCGACGGGTAGCGGCCGCAATC
>DASSSG010000452.1:0-9099 GCA_035708545.1 Bryobacteraceae bacterium
ATGCTCATCGTCACCGCAAAGCCCGGACTGCTCCCGCGCGCGATGGACGAGGTCCGCATGGTCCTCCGCCAGGAGCGGCGCGTCGGCCACAACGCGGAAGATAATTTCTGGATCTCCACGGCCGAGCAACTCATAGAGGAGTTCCACAATGTGACCGCAATGGTGGCGCTCGTGATGATCGTGCTCAGCTCGATCGGTCTGCTCGTCGGCGGCATCGGCGTGATGAACATCATGCTCGTCTCCGTGACCGAGCGCACGCGCGAGATCGGAATTCGCAAGGCGGTCGGGGCCCGCAAGTTCGACATCGTGCTGCAGTTTCTGACCGAAGCTTCCACGCTGACATTCCTTGGCGGCCTGGTTGGTATGGCGTTCGGGTGGCTGATTTCGGTCGGTGCGCGAATCATCTTTCCCGCACTGGTGACCGCAGTCCCCCTCTGGGCGGCGATCTCCGGAATCGTCATGTCGGTTGCGGTGGGCCTGTTTTTTGGCATCTGGCCGGCCAGTAAGGCCGCGCGACTCGATCCGGTCGTTGCTCTCCGCTACGAGTAGCCTGCCCCGCCGGGCGCGCTTCATCCGGGGTACGGCACGCGATCGGACGTACGCAGCATCCACTGATACAATAACCTGAGCAGTTTGTCCCTCCGGCGGCTCTCGGCGCGATCGGCCGCGAGATTTGTCAACTCATAAGGATCGTGATCCAGCCTGTACAAGTGCGTGGCGTGCAGCTTTGAATCGACGACAATCTTGTCCATTCCGTGAACGATCATTCTCCACTCCTGCGGAGTTCCGAGACCTCCCTCGGCGTAAATCGCATCGCGCCGGCGCTCGCCGCCGATGAGCCAATCAGCCAGATTCGCACCCTGCATGCCCCCAGGCACCGGTGCTCCGCACAGAGCCAGTAAGGTCGGCGCGTAGTCGACATTTGACACCAGGGCGCGGTTCTCGGTCCTGGCTTTCAGCCGACGCGGATATCGGATCAGCAGCGGAATCCTCGCCGATTCTTCGTACGGCAGGTCAATGCCGTCGAGTCCGTGCGAGCCGAGCATGATTCCGTGATCCGAGGTGAACACAACGATTGTGTCTTCAGTCAGATCACAGGCATCGACCTCTGAAAGCACCCGCCCGAGATTTTCGTCGACCGCCGTGCACAGTCCATAGTATGCGGCGGCATCCTTTCGCGTCTGAGCCTCCCTGTTCGCGGGCACGTTCGCACGCAGATGGATGCGGTGCGGATCGTACACGGCGTGGCGGGTAGGAGGAGTCAGCGGGGCATGCGGCGCCACCCAGGACAAGTAGAGAAAAAACGGCTGGGTGCTGGTCTGCCCAATGAACTCGATCGCCAGGTCCGCCTGATAATCAGGCTCGAATCCCCCGGGCCGTATCGGTTCGGGGCTGTCACGGAAGTAAACCGAGCCGTAATGCTGGTGTGCCACGTTATAAGCGGCCCAGTAATCGAACCCGCGGCGGCGCTCGGGTGAAACGAAGCCCGGGTTCTCTCTGCCGTCGAGATGCCACTTCCCGATATACCCGGTCCGGTAGCCTGCCCGTTTCAGCTCGGCCGACATCGTATTCTGTTCGAGTGGAAGCCGCATATGGTTGTGCGGCACGCCGGCGGCATGCGGGAACCTGCCGGTCAGCATCGCCGCGCGTGCGGGACAACAGACCGGGTAGCTCGTGTATGCGCGGTGGAAACTGACGCACTCGCTGGCGAGCCGTACCAGATTCGGAGCGATCAGATCGCGATCCCCGGCCGATGGCAGCGCTTGTCCGCGCCACGTATCCGCAACGATGAACAGCAGGTTCGGCCGTTTCGCCGCTCTGCGCGCAGCCGCGGCGGCCGCCGAAAGAAAGCCGCGCCGGGTGAGCATCGCCTGGTTGAAATGTAGCCTGGTTTCGAACCGGACAGCACAGCGGCGCGGCAGCGCTCAGGCTGCGAGTAGCGGCACGTATTTCGAGGTGCGGCCGCCCGCCGCACGCCTCCGCAGTCCTGCGCTCTGGCTCCGGATTCTCCTGTCCCGAGCCGGGCTGCTATCTGCGCCTTATCCGACGCCCCAGCGCGAGCAACGTGAGACCCGCTGCGGCCAGCACGGCAGTAGAAGGCTCAGGAACGCTGTCACTGGACTGTCGGATCGGATCGAGTTCGAAGCTCCAGTTAGTGATCGGGGACTTGGATGGATTCTCGCCCACAAACCAGATGTTTGGAAAATTCTCCACTCCGAGAACCGCATCGACGCCGAGGCTGCCGCCGGTCGCTCGGATGCGTCCCCAAATCGGAGTGCCGGCTGCAGGTGCGGCGGCGAGTTCCGAATAACCGGTGCCGCGCGCGAGCCAGTTGGGCGCGTCCTGGGTGCTGACATCCGGATCGGCTGCGGCATTCGATATGAGCAACACCGAGCCGGCCGGAGTACCGCTGCCCAGCGTGATGGGTCCGCCGGCGAATACCTCCAAAGTCCACGTTGCTGCCGGCGAGAAGCGTGCGATGGCAGCCGTCATACCATACACGCTGTTGCCGAGCGCGGAGGTCGTGATCATCGTGGCGACCGAACCGCCCGCCTCCAAACGCACGAACCGAGAGCTGCCGAGAAATCCCGGCCCGGCCAAAGTAACTGCGTCGGGCGACTGCTCCCATTCAAGCACCTGATCGCTGCCACTGCTGAACACGATGGTCGATGCCGCAGCCGGGCTGGCAGCGGCCAGAGTGAGGCTGAGAAGAATTCTGATTTGGTTGTGTGCCATGGTTTTACTCATATGGCGTGACATGCGGGCCCTGCACGAAGACGCAGCCGGCTCTTCACCTACGGTCACAAGTAAAGGCAAAAGCATGTCCGCTAAATCAAAAACATCTAAGTTCTCGCGACCTGCGGCGAGCACATCTTTATTCCTAAATGGAAATTTTACTGAGATCGACCTCCGCTGAAAACATCAATTCATACTTAGATATTTCGTTTACTCCTGTGGATCGTATGGTTCTGGTACTCAGGGCCGAACGTGTGGCGGATGTACTATGTGAACAAGCAACGATTGTCGAGTTATCCGACAATATCCCGGTTATCCAAGCGGCGTACCACTGCACACAACAAGGGATATGGATGAGCAACGGTGAACCGGAACGGCGAGATTACGACTACTCGGTTTGAAAACCAGCGAGGCAACGACGTCTGTAAACGTGCCGCCCGACCGCTCCCGATCACGGTTCCGTTTCGCTGGACCTGCTTGAACCGTCAGCCTGCGACATCAGCAAACCTCTCGCCCGCGCACTGCAAAGCGGTCGGCGTTTGCGCCGATCTCCTGAAGCTCGGTCTCGCTGAACCCAAACGCATCCCGCGCCAGTTCGAATTCGCGCGCCAGCGTTGTCTCGAACATAGCCGGGTCGTCCGTGTTCAATGTGATCGGCACGCCCGCGTCGTAGAGCCTGCGCACGGGATGCTCGGCCAGGGACCGCACCGCGCCGGTTCGCACATTGCTGGTGAGACAGATCTCGAGCGGAATCTGGCGGTCGGCCAGATGGCGAACCAGGACCGGATCTTCGATCGACCGGAAGCCATGACCGATGCGCCGAGCGCCGCATTCGAGCGCCGCCCAGACCGAGTCCGGCCCGACGGTCTCGCCCGCGTGCGGCAGGACGGCAAGTCCCGCGCTCCTTGCGAACGCGAACACGTCGCGGAAGTCGCGCGCGCTGCCCCGGGCCTCATCGCCCCCGATCCCGAAGCCAACGACACCGCGATGTGCGCGTTCCCCGGCGAGCTCCGCGACGCGCATGCCGTGCTCGGGCCCGAACTGGCGTACCGCGTCCAGTATCCACCGCACCTCGAGGTTCGAATTCTCCGCGGCGGCGGCCGCCGCCGCCTCGAACATCGGACCAAACTCCTGCCCTTTCCACAACACCACACCCGCCGAAAGATTGATCTCGGCGTACCGGATCCCGTGCGCGTGCAGCCTTTCGAGGCAGCGCCGCGTCGCGATCGCATAATGCACTGGCTCCGTCAGCTGGTTGTTGACCCAGATGTAGCTCTGGATAAAACCACGAAAATCAGTGAAGCGATAATTCGCGCGCGCCTGACTAACGGTTAGCCGAGGATTGATCTCGCAAACGGTTTCCGGCTCTATCGAACCTTCCAGATGCAGATGAAGCTCGGCCCGGGGCGGCATTCCTTGCCATAATATCGGCGATGGCCCTCGCCTCCGTCGAAGCTCCGCACGAGATCGAAGCGATTGTGGGCGGTTATCACGGCGACGCGTTCCGCATTCTCGGGCCGCACGCCGTCAGGAAAGAGGACGCACAGCGCCCCTATGACGTATGGGAGGTCCGCGCTTTCCTGCCGCACGCCGCATCCGCCGAAGTCCTGCTCGATGGTCGCATTCTTCCCATGGAGAAGCAGCACTCGCAGGGTTTCTTCGTGGCGACACTGAACCACGATCCCGGCGCTTATCGCCTTCGGCTCCACCTGTGGAGTGGCGGCACGGAGGATATCGAGGATCCCTATCGGTTCCCGCCGGTGCTGAGCGAATTCGAGCTGGACCTGCACGGCGAAGGCACGAATTTCGAAAGCTACAACACTTTCGGCGCGCACCTCGCCGGCTCGCTCGGGCTCGCGGGCACGCGCTTTGCAGTCTGGGCGCCGAATGCGGAGGTCGTCACGCTCGTCGGCGACTTCAACCACTGGGACACCCGCCGGCATCCAATGCGACTGCGCAGCGGGGGCGTATGGGAGTTCTTCGTGCCGGGGCTCGGCGAAGGCGCGCACTATAAGTACTACGTGCGCTCGAAGTTTTTCGGGCACCGGCAGCTCAAGTCCGATCCATACGGCTTCGCGATGGAGGTGCCGCCGAAATCGGCGTCGATTGTAGCGGACGTGAACAGGTACGAGTGGCACGACGCCGAGTGGCTGGAGCGCCGGGCGGCGACGGACTGGCTGAACCAGCCGATGTCGATCTACGAAGTCCACCTCGAGTCATGGCTGCGCGGTCCCAGGGGTGAGATTCTCGGCTACCGCGAACTCGCCGAGTCACTGACAAAATACGTCAAAGAGCTGGGCTACACGCACATAGAGCTGCTGCCGATCCAGGAGCACCCGTTCTCCGGCTCGTGGGGTTATCAGGTGATCGGCTACTACGCGCCGACGTCGCGCTTCGGCGGCCCCCGGGATTTCATGCAGTTCGTCGATATCTGCCATCAGAACGGCATTGGGGTCATCGTCGACTGGGTGCCGGCGCACTTTCCGAAAGATGCGCACGGGCTCGCCTGGTTCGACGGCACCGCACTCTACGAGCACGCCGACCCGCGCAAGGGCGAGCACCGGGACTGGGGCACACTCATCTTTAACTATGGCCGTAATGAGGTACGCGGCTTCCTGATCTCGAATGCGCTCTTCTGGCTGAAGCGCTATCACATCGACGGCCTGCGCGTGGACGCGGTCGCGTCGATGCTTTACCTCGATTACTCGCGCAAACCGGGCGAGTGGATTCCGAATATTTACGGCGGCAACGAGAACCTCGAAGCGATCAGCTTCCTGAGAAAATTCAACGAGCTCGCGCACCAGGTGCCAGGCGTGGTGACAGTCGCGGAGGAATCGACGGCTTTTCCCGGCGTTTCGAAGCCGGTGTACCTGAACGGCCTCGGCTTCACCATGAAGTGGAACATGGGCTGGATGCATGACATGCTCCATTACTTCTCGCAGGATCCGGTCCACCGCAAGTACCACCAGAACAACATCACTTTCAGCTTCCTGTACGCGTTTACTGAGAATTTCGTCCTGCCGATCTCGCATGACGAGGTGGTGCACGGCAAAGCCTCGCTGTTGCAGAAGATGCCCGGTGATGAGTGGCAGCAGTTCGCGAACGCGCGCGCGTTTCTCGCGTATATGTACACACATCCCGGAAAGAAGCTGCTGTTCATGGGCTCCGAAATCGGGATCCGCGAGGAGTGGAATCATAACAGCTCGATGCCGTGGCATCTGCTGACGTTCGATCCGCACCGCAGGCTGCAGGCGTTCATGCGCGCTCTCAACCGGCTCTACAGATCCGAGCCCGCGCTGTACGAGGTTGATTTTCACTATTCCGGATTCGAATGGGTCGATTTTCATGACGCCGACGGATCTGTCATCGCTTTCCTGCGCTGGTCGGATGACGGGCGCTCGTGGGTGTTCGTCGCATGCAACTTCACGCCGATCGTGCGGCACGGCTACCGTCTGGGCGTGCCGCAGGAAGGGTTCTACGAAGAGATCCTGAACTCTGACGCTGCCGAGTTCGGCGGCAGCAATGTCGGCAACGGCGGCGTGGTCTCGACCGATCCGATCGCCAGCCACGGACGCCCGCATAGCATCGCGCTCACGTTGCCGCCGCTCGCAGTCCTCGTGTTCAGGAAGCGGTAGCCTACGCCGTCAGCTTCCGCTTTCGCAGCTCATCGACGGTAACCGCGAGGATGATAACGGCCCCTATGATCGCCTGCTGAAGATACGGACTGATGCCGAGCAGGTCGCTGCCGTTCGACAGCAGGCCCATAATGAATGCACCGATCAGCGTGCCGATCACGCTGCCCTCGCCGCCGCGCAGCGATCCCCCGCCAATGACTACCGCCGCGATCGCCTGCAGTTCGTATCCCTGGCCGGCCGTTGGCTGCCCGGTCATGAGACGCGATGCCTCGATCATGCCCGCGAGGCCCGTCAGCATGCCGCCGATCGCGTACACGGCCGCCGTGTGAAAGCCGACCGGGATACCCGTATAGAACGCGGCCGCTTCATTGCTTCCGATCGCGAACGCGTACCGGCCGAGGCGCGTGTGCTCGAGAATGATGTGCACGATCAGCGCGGCCGCCAGCAGAATCCAAAGCACAAACGGCACACCGAGCACGTTTCCTTCGCCGAGAAACGAAAACGCCGGTGGTATCTGATGCACGGGCAGGCCGTTCGAGATGATCAGAGTCGTACCTCGATAAATACCCATCGTTCCGAGCGTCACGATAAAAGGGTTGATGCGCAGCTTCGTCGTGAGCAGGCCGTTGACGAATCCGCAGGCGGCGCCGGTGAGCAGGCCGGCCACAACCCCGAGCGGGATGCCATGACCCTTTTCCATGGTCATCGTGCCGAGAAGGCCGCCCATGGCCAGTATGGCGCCGACCGAGAGGTCGATCCCGCCGGAGATGATGATGAGCGTCATACCGAGAGCCATGATGTTGATGACCGCGGTCTGGCGGATGACGCTCGACAGATTCGTGTTCGTAAGGAAGTGCGGAGAAGCGATTGAAAGGCCGATGAACAGAATGATGAGGGTAATGAACGGCAGCAGCCGCTGGATCATGCCGCGTTTTCCTCGAGCGCGGCCAGCCTCATGATCTCCTCCTGCGTCGTGTTGCCCGGCAGCTCGCCGGTAAGCCGGCCCTGTCGCATGACCAGAATCCGATCTGCGACCTGCAACAGCTCGGGCAGCTCCGAGCTGACCATCAGAATCGCAGCTCCCGAGCGTGCGAGCTCGTCCATCACCTGAAAGACCTCAGCCTTCGCGCCGACGTCGATGCCGCGCGTCGGCTCGTCAAACAGGAATACGCGAGCGCTCCGTGCCAGCCATTTTGAGATGACCACCTTCTGCTGATTGCCGCCACTAAGGCGACCGGCAAGCTGCCCGGCTCCGGAGCACTTTATGCGCAGGCGGCCGACATACTCACTGGTCCGCCTTTTCTCCTGGCCGTGCTTCAGAAAGCCCCACGCGGACACATCGCGCAGGCTCGCCATCGTGACGTTGTACATGACCGGCAGCCCGAGCGCCAGACCGGTGCGCTGCCGGTCTTCGGGTATGAGCGCGAGACCCGCCGCCACTGCTTCGCCGGGATGTCCGGGACGCACCGGCTTTCCGGCGATGAAAATGCGCCCGTGGTCGACGGGATCGATGCCGAAGATGGCTCGGCACAGCTCGGTGCGGCCGGCGCCGACCAGACCAGCCATGCCGACGATTTCCCCGGCACGCAGGCTGAACGTGATGTCCTGCAACAGCCCCGCGCGCGACAGGTTTTCAACCCGGAACAGCTCCTCCCCTGCGGGCAGGGGTTGGCGTGAATAGATAGACGTCACGTCGCGTCCGACCATATGCCTGATCAGCTCGTCGGCCGTGAGCTGTTTCAGCGGGGCGGTGTGCACCGTCTGCCCGTCCCGCAGCACCGTGACGCGGTCTCCGACCGACCGCAGCTCCTGCAGCCGGTGCGTGATGTAGATGACCGCGGTTCCCCGTTCGGCTAGCATACGCACGATCCCGAAAACTTCTCTGCTCTCCGATTCCGAAAGCGACGACGTCGGCTCATCGAAGATGAGCAGGCTGGAGCCGTGCTCGATCGCGCGGCAGATTTCGACCAGCTGCTTCTGCGCGGGGCTCAGTCTCTCTACGCGCCAGTCGGCTTTGAGCGGAAAATGGTGCTCCTCGATAACGCGCGCGGCGCGGCGGTTCATCTCACGCCGATTGATGAACCCCGGCAGCCGGCTCGGTTGCCGGCCCATGAAGATGTTCTCAGCCACGCTGAGATGCGGCGCCAGCAGCGACTCCTGGTGGACCATCGCGATCCCCTGCGCCGCAGCTTCGGCGGGCGTGCGGAAACTCACCTTGTCGCCGCGCCACACGATCTCGCCGCTGTCGGCGTGGTACATGCCCGCGAGAATCTTCATCAGCGTCGATTTGCCGGCGCCGTTTTCGCCCATCAGCAGGTGAACCTCACCCGCATCGACACTCAGATTCCCGTCCCGAAGCGCGACAATACCGCCGAAGCGCTTCTGGATAGCGCGCATTTCGAGGAGCATCGGATCGGCACCAGTGTATAACGCGTTGCGTTCAACCGCGGTGGTGTACTGGTCTTCTGTATCTGAAGTGCCTTGACGCTTGCTGGCGCGCGCGGCTCGGAAAACCGGGCCACGACGTGAGGGAGTGGTAAAGGTATTTGAAAATGGCAGACTAGTGTCCTGAGTTAGATATTCGTTCACAAAGTCTCTGGATCTTGCCGAGGATTAAGTCAGCATCGGCGGTCCAGATGAAAGGCTTCGGAGTCTGATTGTTGTGCTCAAGGTACTCCCGGATGGCCTTCTCAAGACTGGGCACACTGGTAAATGATCCGCGCCGAAT
>DASSSG010000453.1:0-5346 GCA_035708545.1 Bryobacteraceae bacterium
CCAGCCAGCCGGATGAGGTACTTGTTGGACTGGCGATCGAGTTCCCACCAGGCGATTCTGGTTCCGTCCCGGCTGATTCGAGGCTGCATCCATGCATACGTGCTCGTACCCACGACCGTGTTCTCTCCCGATCTCACGTCGCGGACTACAGCGGCCCAGGACGAGCTGCCGCGCGATGAGCTGAACGCGATGCGCGCGCCATCCGCCGAAGAGGTCGGAAAACTTTCGTGTGTCAGCTCTTCGGTGATACGCTGCGGCTCGCCGCGAACACGCGCGTTTTCCGGATCGATCGTGACACTCCAGATATCTGCGTTGAGGCTAACGCTCGCGTACACCATCGCTGCCGAGGCCGCGCGCGCGGCAGAAGCATGAATTTCCAGTCCCGTGCCGCTCGTGAGCCGAAGCGGCTCGCCGGCGGCCGGAGATTTGCCCCGCCGGATGGGGATCGACCAGAGATTTATGGCGTCCGCGCGCGCCGCGGTGAACAAAACGGAGCTGCCGTCGGCGGAGAAGCCCATGGGTGCGATCCAGTAGTTCCAGCGAGGCGGCCGAAGCTGATGCCTGCGAAAGACCTCCTGCGCGCCGGTTTTTTCCGGCCTGCCGCGGCCGTCGACAGGCATGATGAACCAATCCACGCCGTCTTTGCGCTTGCCGAGAAAAAGGATATGGCGTCCATCGGGCGTCCAGACTGGATACAGGCCGGAGGCGGCAAAATCAGGATCGGGCGGTTGCAGCCGGCGGGGTTCGCCCCCGCTTGCCGGGATTATGTACATGGTCGCCGCACCCGGCAGAAAGCTGGAGCCTTCGCGACCGACCCAGTAGAGGATCCAAAAGCCGTCGGGTGAAAACCGCGGGTTGCGTCCTCGGGCGGCGATCAGCCGCGGGCGGCCTCCCAGGGCCGGAATCACGTAAACGCCGCCGCCCTCGCTGTCAGAGCGGTACACGATGCGAGTTCCGTCGGGAGAGAAGGAGGGATCATATTCATCGGCATCGCCGCTTGTCAGCCGGATTGTGCCGGCGCCGCCCAGGTGTTCCACCCACAGATCAAGATTGCCGCGGCCCTCGCGATCGGAAGCATAGGCGACCATGTTGCCTTCCGGCGAGATCGCCGGATATGCAGTGAGGCCGGCATCGGAGGTCAGGCGCGTCAATTCGATCTCCGTCCTGTTCCCGTTCGTGCTGTCGGATCTCGTCAGGTAATAGCCGCCGCCGGCGAGAAGCGCAGCGATTATCGCAACCGCCGCCCCAAACCACAGCCGCCGACTTCGGGGCTTCGGGCGCGCCGGAGCGCCAGTTGGCGGGGCGGTGACGCCCGTCGCTCCCTTCACCGCTTCCATGGCCGCTTCGAGCGCCGAATGCACTTCGGCCATGCTCTGTGGCCGGAGGGCCGGATCCCGAGCGAGACAGCCTTCGATTACCTGCACGACAACGGACGGAAGGCCCGGCCGTAATTCACGCACGGGCGCAGGATGCGTTCGCAGAATCGAGGCGAGGACGGACATCGCCGTATCGCCGGTGAACGCGGGGCGGCCGGCGATCATCTCGTAAAGGACGGCCCCGAAGGAGAAAATGTCGGAGCGCGTGTCCACATCCCGGCCCTCGGCCTGCTCCGGCGACATGTACGCAATCGTGCCGACAATGGTGCCGCTGACGGTCTGTGAATCAGCGTCCTGGCTGGCAAACAGCGGGCGAGTGAGCTTCGCAATGCCGAAATCGAGGATCTTCACGAGCCCGCCCGCGGTCACCATGATGTTCTCGGGTTTCAGATCGCGGTGGATGATACCGGCTGCGTGCGCGGTGGCGAGTGCGTCCGCCATCTGCACCGCTGTTCGCAGACATCTTTCGAGAGGCAACGGGGCCTCGTTCAGCAATTCACGAAGCGTCTTGCCGGCAACGTACTCCATGGCGATGTAGTCCGTGCCGCCATGGTGATCGATATCGTAGATCGTGACGATATTGGGATGGTTCAGCGCTGAAGCAGACTGCGCTTCCCGGTAAAACCGCCGGCGGCGATCGCCATCGGCTGCGCCGCTGGCCTGCAGCACCTTTAGCGCGACCGTGCGGCCAAGACGCTCGTCAACGGCTCGGAACACGACGCCCATACCGCCCTCGCCGATCGGCGCGATCAGCCGGTAGTGGGAGAACTCCTGCTGCTGCAGCACCGCTGTCGGCCGGTCCTCGCCTGTCCCGGCACCAGCGTTTGCAAGCAACCGTTCGACCTCCAACAGCTCCTCCGGCGATCCGGTCTGTTCGCGCAGGAACTGCTCGCGCTCGGTCGCGTTGAGGAGCAGCGCTTTTCTGTAGATCTCGCTGACGCGTGCAGAAGCGGCTGACATGCTGCAGGAATATATGGTACGCGTTCTCAGGTGCGACTGTGTTCGCATGCCGGGTGCGACGTATCGCTACACTGACTGCAGAGCATGCCTTACGATCTTGTGATCATCGGCAGTGGCCCTGGAGGCTACTCCGCCGCGGTCCGAGCCGGGCAGTACGGACTCAAAACAGCAATCGTCGAAAAAGACCCGAAACTGGGCGGGACATGCCTGCACGTGGGCTGTATTCCGACGAAAGCCCTTCTTCACACCGCCGACATATGGGAGCGCTTCGTCCACTCGAAAGAAGAAGGCATCGACGTCGATAATCCCCGCCTCAACTATCCCTCGGTCATCGCGCGCAAAGCGAACATCGTGAACAAGCACGCGAAAGGCGTCGAGTTCCTGATGAAGAAGAACAAGGTCGAGTGGGTGAAGGGTTTTGGGCGGCTCGCCGGCCGAGGCCGCGTCGAAGTGCGGGGCGAAGACAGCTCGACAAAAACGCTCGAAACGAAGTTCATCATGCTCGCGACGGGCTCAGAGGCGCGCATGCTGCCGGGTCTCGAGCCCGATCCCGAGTTTATTCTGACCAACATCGAAATCCTGAACCTCACGACGATACCGAAGACGCTCGGCATCATCGGCGCCGGGGCGGTCGGCGTTGAATTCGCTTCGATCTTTACGCGGTTCGGGACGAAATGCACGATTCTCGAAATGCTTCCGCGGCTCGTACCCGTGGAAGACGAGGAGATCAGCAAAGAGCTGGAGCGCACCTTCAAAAAACAGGGCATGCGCACCGAGACCGGCGCGAAGGTGGAGAACATCCGCAAGACCGGCAAGAGCGTGCAGCTCGACGCGACGCTGGCAAACGGCAAGACGGAAAGCATGGAGTTCGAGAAGCTGCTGATCGCGGTCGGCCGGAAACCGAACACGGACGGCATCGGACTCGAGGGCACAAAGGTCCAGCTGGACCGCGGGTTCGTGAAAGTCAAGCCGAGCCAGGAGACGGACGAACCCGGGGTGTACGCAATCGGCGACATCGTCGCGGGCACGCCGCAGCTCGCGCATGTCGCGACAATGGAAGGGATGATCGCGCTCAAAGCGATGACGGGCCGGCCCTGGACGCCCATTAACAAGAACCGCATTCCGGGGGCCACGTACACGGACCCCGGAATCGGCAGCGTCGGGCTCAGCGAAGCGCAGGCGCGCGCACAGGGGTTCGGCGTCAGGGTCGGCAAGTTTCCGTTCATGCCGAACAGTAAGGCGACGATTCTGGGCAAACACGATGGCTTCGTGAAGGTCGTGTCCGAGGAGAAGTACGGAGAGATTCTCGGCGTTCACATCATCGGGCCGGAAGCCTACGAGCTGATCTCCGAGGCCGTTGCCGCGATGGAAGCGGAAGCGACTGTGGACACGGTGATCAACACGATCCACGCCCACCCGACGCTGTACGAGGCGATCGGGGAGGCCTTCAACAACGTGTACGGCCAGGCGATTAATGCGTAAGCTGGAAGTGCGGGATCTGGGCCGCGTCGGCTATGCCGAAGCCTTCGCCCTGCAGCGCGAGCTTGTCGAGCAGCGCAAGCGCGGCGTCATCCCCGATCAGTTCCTGCTCGTCGAGCATCCGCATGTAATCACGCTGGGACGCAACGGCCGTCTCGAGAACCTGCTCGCCGGCGAGGATATCCTGCGGCGGTCGGGGATCACGTTCCATGAAACGGATCGCGGCGGCGACATTACGTATCACGGCCCCGGGCAGATCGTCGGTTACCCGGTGATTGACCTGCGCGAGTGGAGGCGCGATGTTGTCGCGTATGTGCGCGGGATCGAGCAGACGCTGATCGACGCGCTCGCTGAGTGCGGGATCAGGGCGGAACGAGTGGCGGGGGCGACGGGCGTGTGGGTCGCTGGAGCGAAGGTGGCCGCGATCGGAGTGCACGTCAGCCGCTGGGTCACATCACACGGTTTCGCGCTGAACGTCACCACAGATTTGAGCTACTTTCAGTACATCGTCCCCTGCGGGCTGACGAAACCGGTCACGTCGATGTACGAACTGGGTTTTCGCGGCAGCCGCGACGACGTGGCCGCCGCGCTCATAAGACATTTGGCAGGGCAGTTCGGGTTCACCGAGGTCGCCGCGCCGTTCGCACTGGAGAGCGTTTCATGATTGACGTCGTAATGCCCCAGATGGGCGAAAGCATCGTAGAAGGCACGCTTACGCGCTGGATGAAGAAGCCCGGCGAGCATGTCGAGCGTGACGAGCCGCTCTTCGAGATTTCGACCGACAAGGTCGACACCGAGATTCCGGCGCCCGCCGGGGGAGTGCTCGCCGAAGTTCTGGTGCAGGAAGGGGCGACGGTCGCCATCCACACCATAGTCGCGCGTATCAATGAGGCGGGTGGAGCTCAGGACCAGCCCAGGGCGGCGGAACCGCTCGCGGAATCCTCGCCTGAAGCGCGTGCTCCGGCCGCAGCGGCGACCGTGGCGCCGCCACCGCGCGCGGCCGCCCAGCCGGGCTCGCAGGCTCCGGCCATGCCCGAACCGGCCGGCCCCGGCGCGCATCCGGCCGTTCCCGCTCCGCAGGCCGCACCGCCGCCGGCGCAGGCAGCGACGGCGACCCAGGAAGCCGATCTTGGCCCGCTATCGCCGATCGTCCGCAAGATGGCACGCGAGTTCAATATCGATCTCCGGCAGATCAAGGGCACCGGCGCGGGCGGCCGCATTACGAAACATGATGTCGAAGCGTATATGGCGGCGCAGGGCGCGCGCACGGTGCAGCAGGCAGGTCCGCCTCCCGGTGCGGGTCCCTACCCGGCAGCGCCGGAAGCGCCGCCCGCCGCGCCTGCGCGACCGCCGGCAGCTCCATCGATGCCGGCGCAGCCTCAGGCCGCAGCCGCGCCGCCGGTCGCGCGTGCCGAAGCCGCCCGCGCCCGCATCGAGCCGATGAGCAACATGCGCCAGAAGATCGCCGAGCACATGATCTTCTCAAAGCGCACGTCGGCGCACGTGACGACGGTCCACAAGGCCGACATCA
>DASSSG010000454.1:0-7817 GCA_035708545.1 Bryobacteraceae bacterium
CAACCCGGCAAACGGCTCGCGAAGACACTTGGGCCCTGGAGCCTGACGGCTCTGGGCATCGGCGCGGTGATCGGGTCGGGCATCTTCACCACGACCGGGACGGCCGCCGCGGGCCAGATCTACAGCGTGCCGTCGATCATGAACGCGCCCGTGCTCGATCTGCTGCTGCACGGTGGCGGCGCGCTTTCAACCGTCGGGCGGCCGGGCGCGGGACCCGCGATCTCTCTTTCGTTCATGCTGCTGGCGATCGGCTGCAGCCTCGCCGCGCTTTGCTACGCCGAGCTGGCCTCGATGATCCCGATTGCCGGCAGTGCCTACACGTACGCGTATGCCACTATGGGCGAGCTGGTCGCCTGGATCATCGGGTGGGATTTGATCCTCGAGTATGCGGTCTCGAATATGGCCGTGGCCGTGGGCTTCTCCGCGTACTTCAACGACATCCTTGAAGGCGTGTTCGGGTTGCGGCTGCCGCCCGCGTGGTCGCAGCCCATGATCGCGACAGGCCAGTTCACGGGCGCGTTTTTCAATCTGCCGGCGTTTCTGATCCTCATGCTGCTGACGTGCATTCTCGTGCGCGGCGTCAGGGAGAGTTCGGAAACGAACATTGTCATGGTGCTGGTCAAGATCGCCGCCATTCTGATCTTCGTCGTTGGCGCGGCGCGAGCAGTGCGCACGGCGAACTGGCATCCCTTCATGCCGCACGGTTTTCCCGGGGTGATCACCGGCGCGGCCATCGTATTCTTCGCCTACATCGGATTCGACTCGGTCTCGACGGCGGCCGAGGAGTGCCGCCGGCCGCAGCGGGACGTGCCGTTCGGGATTCTCATGACGCTGTTCGTCTGCACGCTGCTCTACGTGAGCGTGTCGCTGGTGCTGACGGGTATCGCGAACTGGCAGACGCTCGACAACGCGGCGCCGGTAGCGAATGCGCTCAAAGCCCTGGGGTACGACAACATCCGCCGCTGGGTAAGCGTGGGCGCGGTCGTGGGGATGGTTTCGTCGCTGCTCGTGTATCAGTACGGGCAGGCGCGCGTGTGGTTTGCCATGTCCCGCGACGGTCTGCTGCCGCCGATGTTTTCTCGAGTGCATCGGACGCACCGGACACCGCACATCAGCACGTGGATCGCGGGACTGGCCGTTGGGATCCCGGCGGGCGTGTGGGACCTCGGCACGTTCGCCGATCTGTCGAACATTGGCACGCTGTTCGCGTTCTCTCTGGTTGCGGCCGGGGTGCTGATTCTGCGGCGCCGGCAGCCGCACCGCCCGCGCGGTTTCCGGGTTCCGTTCGTGCCGGTGATTCCCATCCTCTCGATCGCATTCTGCGTGCTGCTCATGCTGGGACTGCCGCTCGAAACATGGATACGTTTTATCGTGTGGCTGATTGTCGGGCTTGTCATCTATTACGGCTTCGGCCGGCGGCATTCGCTCGAGGCGCCGGCGGCCCGGCAATAAGCCGCTCGCGGCGATCTCTGTGCTCGTGGCTGGCCGGCGCGGTCAGAGGCGCCGGCGCGCGAGCCTTGCGAAACGCAAGGTCCTAAAACCAGGCCGGATCGGTGCGGAAGGGGCTGGCGGGAAGTCCTTCTGCGTTGTACAGGCTCGCCTCCGGGCTGGCTTCCCATCCGTAGCGCACCGCGATCGGATCGGTCACTTCCGGACTCGATACCACAACGGTGTTCTTGTCGATCCGTGCCTGCGCGGGAACAAAATGCCGGTCCGGACCCGCGATGGTGAAGCCTTTGATCTCGCGCGCACGGCTGTGCAGGCCGGCCCCGACGTGATCGAACCAGAGCCGCATTGCTGAGCCCTCGCGTGTCGCCTGCCGGTAGATCGGCCCCGAGTAGACAACCGCGCGCTCGCCGTACGCAATCGCGCGCGCAGCGAGTGCGAGCCGCAGGCCCACGTCCTGCTTGTTCGTGGGATGAATGTCCTCCGGATTGCCGATGTCAATCGTCACCGCCATGCCTGTGTTTCGCAGCGCCAGCGTCTGCAGTTGTGCCTCACGCACCAGCGCCCACTGATTGTCCAGCGCCACCTTGCCGTAATTCGCAAGCTGCACGAACAGGAACGGAAGGCCGTCATCGGCCCATGCGCGCCGCCAGTCACGAATCATAGTCGAGAACAGCCGATGATAGTAGAGCGCGCGGCTGGAGCCCGCGTTGGACTCTCCCTGATACCAGATGAACCCGCGCACCGCATACGGCGTCAGCGGCGCGATCATTCCGTTATACAAACCCGACGGCTGCCATTGATGCCCCGGCCCCTGCGGCGGCGCCGGCCGGTTCTCCTTCGATCCCGAGGCCTCCCAGTCCTTCACCCTCCGCATGTAGGCCGCGTTCGCCTGCGGATAAGCCGCCAGAACGCGTGCCCACTCGGTGAACACGGGCTGCAACGCCGCGTCGTTCGCGAGCGCTCGCCCGCTCGTCCACGCCTCGGCGGGCGTGCCGCCCCAGGCCGATTGCACAATTCCAATCGGGATCTTCAGGTGTTGCTGCAGGTGGCGAGCAAAGAAATACGCTACTGCGCTGGCGTCAGGGATCGTCTCCCGCGTGGCGGGCTTCCATCCAGGACCGGCAACATCCTCGAGCGGCACATCCGAGACTTTATGAGCCACTCGAAACACCCGAATATTCGGGTTATTGACCACGGCGATCTCTTTCTCCGCGTCACGCGCCCGGCTCATCGGCCACTCCATGTTGGATTGACCGCTCGCGACCCACACGTCGCCCACCAGCACGTCATCAATCGCAATGCGATTCGCCGGGCCTTCGATCCGCAGGTCGAATGGACCGCCGGCCCCGCCAGGCCACAGGTGTACACTCCACCGGCCGAGTTCGTTCGCCGTGGTGTGCAGTTCCTGCCCGCGAAAGCGGACCGTGACCGCTTCGCCTGCCGAAGCCGTCCCCCAGACGCGAGCCGGCACGTCCCGCTGCAAAACCATATGCGACGAGATCAGCAGCGGAACCCGAATGTCCGCCAGCAGCGCGGGCGCAATCAGAACCGCGACAGCGACAATCCGTCTCATCCGGATCACCGCGCCGCGTACGTTTTCGAATAGTTGTTTCGCGCGTTCGTCACTGTAAAGGAGCCATCCCGGCTGGCCGACAACCTGATGTACCGGCCGGCGCAGTTCGGTTCGAGATTCGCGATCATCGGCTCACTCGTGTTGGTGTCCTTCCCGCCTGCGAGTGCGAAGTGGAGCTGCCATATGTCCTCGAGCTCCGGAGAGTCGCGAATGATCCGCCATGCCACCGGAGACCCGCCCTTCTTCGCGCCATTGTTCATGATGGCGACGCGCGGCCTCAGCCCGTGCACGATCGGCTGCGCATTCGATGTCTCGAGCCCGTGGTGCGTGGTCAGGTACACATCGACCGGACCGATCCGGTTCTCCGGACAAGCCAGCTCGAGCTCTTTTTTCGCCGTCAAATCGCCCAGATTGATGAACCGAAACTTGCCGTATGAGAGCACGAACCCAACCGAACGCGCGTTCTCTGTCGGATCATCCTTGTATTCGCCCGCGCCGGTGCAAGCCGGGTTGGCAGCGCCTCCGCCGCTGAGCGCTCTCGATACCCGCTCGCCGTTTGCGGTCACTATCCCGACATCGATGCCTTTCAGCGGGAGCTTATCGCCGGGTTTGACGGTCAGGCGCTTGCCCGTCTGCACAGCCTTCTCGTACATTGCGGTCAGTTCGTTGGCGCTCTTGCTCGTCTCTACATTCGGACCATGGTCGACGAAAGTCACGACGCGGAGCTTTTCAAGGAGCTGCTGGATACCGCCGACATGGTCGGTGTGGTAGTGCGTTGTGACCAGGTAATCGATGCGCTTGACGCCTGCGTCTTTTGCGGCAGCGTGGATTCGCGAGGCATCCCTGCCCTCGAAACCAGGCCACCCGGTGTCGACCAGTATCGACTGTCGGTCCGGAGACACGATCAGTGTCGCCTGGCCGCCTTCCACATCCACGAAGTAGATGTCGAGGGTTTTCGCTCCGAACGCGGGCGCCGCCAGAGCCAGCGCGCACAGCAGTAACAGCAAGGTTCGCATTTGGGATGAATCTACCATAGTGGCTGCAAGCCGGTGCGGCCGATTGCGGAACATTTCACACTTCCGTAACGTAAGATCTGGCGAGAGCCGCTCGAATGCCGTTCTGCACCAAATGCGGGTTGCAGGTCGCTGACGCCGACATGTTTTGCGCGAACTGCGGCGCGCGGCAGAACCCGACGCCTCTGAAAGCGGACCCCTTCCGCAAGGTATCGAGCCACAAAGCGGCCATCCTTTGCTACATCCCGTTCGTCGGGTGGGTGGCGGCGATTATCGTGCTCGCGTCCGCGCGGTTCCGGAACAATCGTGAGGTCCGTTTTCACGCCTGGCAGGGGCTGTATATCTTCGTCCTCTGGCTTCTGGTCGATTGGGTTGTGGCTCCGATGTTCGCCTTCGGGCCGTGGGGGCCGCACCGCATAATCTCGCGTGTGATGCACCTGGCGCTGCTCGGAACCTGGATCTTCATGCTGGTCAAGACCGCCCAGCGCGAGTTGGTCCGCCTTCCGATCCTCGGTGAGCTCGCCGAGCGCACCGTCGCTGAGCAGCAATAAAACACCGCCCGAGCGGCGATCCTACTTTTCGAAGATTCCCGCCCGATCCCAGCGCGCGATCGTGTCCTTCACAAGATCCCGGACGCAGCCCACCACCGCTCCGAAGTACGTCTTCGCTTTTGCGTCATCGAACTTTACGTATCCCTGCTTCGGCTGATACAGAATGATCGACGACGGGAACGGATACGCCGACCATGTCGCCTCCGCCGGCCGCGGCTGTGCAAGCGAATCGCTGTAGCGCTCCCGCCGCACGAGCGCGGGATCGATCGCCTGCACGAAAGCGGTCTCGTTCCACCCGGCGTGCCCGCCGTCTTCACCGAATACGCGCGTCGTTTCCGCCGAGCACGTGCTCCACCAGTTCACCAGCAGCGTGCGTACCCGCTCGCTTCGCCCCACCTGTTCGGCCACGTCTCGAAGCACGTTGGTCTGCGGCCCGCCGTGCCCATTGACGATCACTACGTTTCGAAACCCCTGCCGCGCCAGACCGCGCAGCAGATCGGTGACAAATGAACGATAGGCGCTTTCGCTGATCGAGAACCCGCCCGCGTATGCATCGAGCGATCCGGTGATCCCGTAATTCAGCGCCGGCGCCACGACTGCTCCCACGTCCGCCGCGATAGCTCGCGCAATCGCCAGCGGCGCAGTATTGTCGGCTCCGTTGTTCACTACCCCGTGCGCCTCCAGCGTCCCCGTCGGCAGCAGCACCGTGTGAATGCGCGCCGGGACCAGCTCGCGAAACTCCATCCAGTTCAGGTCATTCATCTCGCGCGTGCGCGGTTCGCGCTCCTGCGCGGCCGCTGCACACGCGACGCAAATCAGCGACGCTATTCTTCGCATTCCGGCATTGTAGTCTCCACGATGAGCAGTGGAAGGGGCTGGCTCTCCACGCCGCCACACGCTACCGTTACCCTCCGCGCGCCCAGGGCATAATGGCGCCGTGCTCATGCGTGGCCATGCTCCATGCGCCGCTCAGATGCCTTCGCCGCTCAGGCCCGCGCCGATCGTTCCCAGGAACCCGCGGTCCTCGAGAACGCGGCAGATGCGCTGCGCCGCTTCGTCGTCGCGTGCCGGCAGTTCTTCCGGTTCGAAGGCAACAAAGTGGTCCACCCCTACGGTATCCCGAGCCGACTCGCGATCGCCCGCCTGGGCGGAGGCCACGCTGCAGATGGTAATCAGTCCGACCGCGGCCGACATGCGCGCAAGCTCCGGGAGCAGGTGAGACTCGAAATCGTCCGCGAGGACGTGCACGGAACAGCCGCGGTCGAACAGCATCCGCTCGACGAGATACGCAAGGTCGCGTCTCGCCGTAAGCCAGACCGTGACCGGATAGTGCCCGGAGCGGCCGTACCGCTCACCGGGTGTGACGCGGCTCTGCTCGAATTCGACGCCGCTCAGCGCCGACAGGCGCGTACCTCGCTCCTGCCGCGGCCGCTCGAGCAGCATGCCCGCCCCGACCGTCACATTCGACACCGGGTCAATTACGATGAAGCTGCCGGTCGCGCGGCTGCGCCGGTAGGCATCGTAAAACAATGGCCGGTGCGTCTCGATCCCCACCTGCCCGATCTCGTTCAGTTCCAGACGCGAAGCTTCGAGCCGGCCGAGCGTATTCACGTCCACTTTGTACGTGATCCGGGTGAAGGTTGCCGGCACCTGTTGTGTCGTGTGCTTGATGAGGTAGGGCCGATCAAGCTGCAGCGCGTCGGCGTGCATCCATACAAGCATCGCCTCGAGCCGCCGCGAGACGTGCGGCATTGCTCCCGGCGGCACCAGCATGTCGCCCCGGCTCACGTCGATCTCATCGGCCAGGCAGACAGTCACCGACATGGGTGCGGACGCCGATTCGAGATCTCCATCCCATGTCGCGATCCGGGTAATCCGGCTCGTGCGGCCGCTTGGCAGGACCATCACGCGGTCGCCGGCCCGCAGCTCACCGGCAGCAACCTGGCCGGCGTAGCCGCGAAAATCAAGGCTCGGGCGGATCACGTACTGCACCGGGAATCGCATGGGCACCGACGCTTCGGCGCGGGCGATAGGCACGGTTTCGAGATGCTCGAGCAGGTTCGGGCCGTGATACCAGGGCGTGCGATTGCTGTGCGCGACTACGTTGTCACCCTCGAGCGCGCTGATCGGGATGTACACGGCGTCGCGCAGCCCCAGCTCGCGGGCGAAGACTTCGAAGTCGGCCCGGATGCGATGAAACACCTCGGCACTGTAGTAGACGAGATCCATCTTGTTGACGGCGACGACGACATTCGGAATGCCCAGCAGCGATGCGATGAACGCGTGGCGCCGCGATTGCGGCAGAACACCCTTGCGCGCGTCCACCAGCACGATCGCAAGCTCGGCGGTGGACGCGCCGGTTGCCATATTGCGCGTGTACTGCTCGTGCCCGGGCGTATCGGCGATGATGAACTTGCGCCTGGGAGTGGAGAAGTACCGGTAGGCGACGTCGATCGTAATGCCCTGCTCCCGCTCGGCGCGCAGGCCGTCGGTGATAAGGGAAAAGTCGATTGGACCTGTGGACCGGTTGACGGCGGACTTCGTGACTGCCGCGAGCTGATCCTCGTAGACGCCTTTGGAATCGTAGAGAAGGCGTCCGATCAGGGTCGACTTGCCGTCATCGACGCTGCCCGCGGTTGTGAAGCGCAGCAGCTCCTTCTGCTGCTCCGCCGCAAGAAACTCCTCGATGCCGACCGTTGTGCTGCTCACCACGGCCGCTCAGAAGTACCCTTCGCGTTTCTTGACTTCCATCGATCCTTCCTGATCGTGATCGATGATGCGGTTTTCGCGCTCGGACCTTCGCACCAGAAACAGTTCCTCGATGATCTTCGGCACGGTATCGGCGCTGGATCGAATCGCTCCCGTGCACGGAGTGCATCCGAGCGAACGCATGCGGCACATGACGCGCTGCGGCCGTTCGCCGGGGAGCAGCGGCGGATCATGCTCGGTTGGAATCAGGGAATCTCCGCGCACGATCATCTCGCGTTCCTTCGCGTAGTAGAGAGGCACGATCGGAATGTCCTCGAGCCAGATGTACTGCCACACGTCGAGCTCGGTCCAGTTCGACAACGGAAACACGCGGATGCTCTCACCCTTGTCGATGCGGGCGTTATAGAGATTCCAGAGCTCGGGGCGCTGGTTCTTCGGATCCCATTGCCCGAAGCTGTCGCGAAAAGAGTAGATGCGCTCCTTGGCGCGCGATTTCTCCTCGTCGCGCCGGGCGCCGCCAAA
>DASSSG010000455.1:0-2115 GCA_035708545.1 Bryobacteraceae bacterium
TGACGTGTCCCGGTGCTGTTGTGATGACGTATTCGCGGCCGTCGGCGCTGTATCCGCCGAGCCCATTATCGAATAAGAGGGGCGGACGGCCTGCCGCTTCGGTCCGGACGGGTTCCACCCATGACGCATGCGCAGTCTTGAGCCGTTCCACCCGCACCGGAGCCGCACCGGCTGCGATGACCTGTTCGGACAATGCCCCGCGTTCATCGGAAATGATGGCTCGGGCGACCGACCTCAGCAGCAGCCGGTCCTCATCCGCGATCTGGTCTGCGCGCCGCACGAAAATGCCACCGGGCCGGTCAATCACCTGCGCTTCGACGCCCGCAGCGATCAAACCCATGATGCGGTCCTGCAAGAGTTGGCGATAACCGGCGCGGTCCTCGTTCCAGATGATGAGGTCTACGGCGAGTCCTTTGAGGCGCCAATAGGCATGGGCCTGCACGAGTTGGCGCACCAGATCGATATTCGCGATGTCGCCGATCTGGAGCAGGACGATAGGTAAATCGCCTGAAATCGCATAACCCCACAGGCCCGGCTGGCCGCGGCGGTTTCTGATGAGCGTGCCCGCATCGGCCCGCAGCGACGCGTTCGCGTAGAGCACGAAGCCTGCAAGACGTCCGTAAAGCTGCGCATCGGACTCTGCCATGTTGATCTGCCGCAGCGTGACGAGGCTGTGCGTCCAGGATAGATCGATCACACGTTCGGCAAGCTGGGGATCCTCGTATTTTCCGACGAGAGCAAGGCACGCCTCGCGCGTGTCCGCTGCACCGGACACCATGTCGACAGTGACCGACTCGTTCGGCCGCAAAGTGACGCGGTATCGAATCGCAACGATAGGATCGAGCACGGACCCTGCAGTGCCGGACAGGACGGGCTCGTCAAGAGCGAGAGGCGCCGCCAGCGTACGCCCGCGGCCGATGAACCTTGCACGGTCGGTCTCGTAGGAAATCTGATCCGCTGCCGGACCGTGGACGGCCATGCGGTGAAACATCCAGGGCACGTGCTCCTCCACCGAACGCCCGCGGCGGGTGCACAGTATGGCGTGCCGGTTCTCGATGATTTCCGTCTGCACGAACAACTTGCTGAAGGCCGGGTGCGAGGCGTCTGCCGCGGCCGGCGCGAGCACGACTTCAGCATAGCTCGTGAGCTCGATCACTCTCGTGGTGCCCGCGCAGTTCCTCAAGTGCAGGCGGCGCAGTTCGATATCGTCTTCTGGTGAAACGACGATTTCCAGCCGCGTCTCGTAGTCGTGGTCGCTGCGGTGAAATTCGACACGGGCTTCGGAGAACATCGCCTGATATGCGTCGGCGCGCGCGCGCGTCGGCTGATGTGCGGTAGACCAGACTGTGTTGCTGGCGACATCGCGGACATAACAGAAGGTGCCCCAGTTGTCACACGTCGGGTCTTCGCGCCAGCGTGTAATCGCGAGATCTTTCCAGCGGCTGTACCCGCCGCCTGCGTTGGTGACCATGACGTGGTAGCGGCCGTTGGACAGGAGCTGAACTTCCGGCGCAGGCGTGCCCGCGCTAGTGAGGACCCGAACCGGCATCTGCGGCAGCGCCGCGGGACCGCGACTGCCTGAAATCGTTGCATGGTGAAGATAGGCGGCGCTCGCTTTCGGTATGCGCTCCTGAAGCAGCAAGGCAGTTGCCTGAAACTCAGGCAACGCCGCCCAGCGCTTTTGCATGGGGCGCCCGAGTAGCTGGTACGCGAAAGAGAGCAGTGTCATGCCCTGGTGGTGCGTCATGAACGAACGGACGATTGCGCTCGATTGGCCCGGTGGCAACCGCGCAGGCGCGTAGTCGATCGCTTCGAAAAACCCGTGCTCTCCGGCCGCGCCTGAATTCGCGAGTCTTCGCAGATTCCGGCAAGCCGCCCCGGGGGCTACCATGAGCGCGAGCGCCGAAGCATACGGTGCAATCACCAGATCCTCGGCTAACCCACGTTTCAGACCCAGGCCGGGGACGCCAAATGCGCGGTACTGATAGTTGAGGTGGACGTCCGTCGTGTTATAGCCCGATTCCGAAATCCCCCACGGCACGCCGCGCCTTGTCCCATACTCGATTTGACCGTTGACGGCCGCCTTGTACGTTTCGTCGAGCAGAGTGTGGTCGT
>DASSSG010000456.1:0-3638 GCA_035708545.1 Bryobacteraceae bacterium
AGAGACAAGTTTCATGGCGACTGGAACTACAGTCTCATGCCCAGAAGTTGACACACTTAATTTCTGACAGACCCCTAAGATCACGCCGCCCGGCAACGTCGAAATTCATTTCATGCCGCCCGGCGAGTTCAAGCGCGGCTACGTCCAGTCGTGGAACTTTTCGATCGAGAGAAGACTCCCGGCCGATGTCCTGCTGAACGTCGCTTATGTCGGCAATCGCTTCGTTCACGAAATGAACGGACGCGATATCAATGCCGCGCCACTGGGCGCCGGCAGCGCCGGCCAGCCTCTCGCGAAATACGGACGTTTCGTTACCACTCCGTCTTACGAGGGCTTTCTGGATTCGAAATACCACTCGCTCCAGGTCTCGGTGAATCGCCGCACCGCACGCGGGCTGTACCTGCAGGGCTCCTACACATGGTCGAGGACCATGGCGTACACGGACGACAACACCTACGGTAACCAGCTGCGCTTCAATTGCCCGCCGTCACCGGCCATACCGAAAGGCTGCCTGCAGCTCAACTATGGGCCGACGAGTTTCGACCGGGCCCATATGGCGAAAGCCGCGTTCGTTTGGGAGCTGCCATTCGGGAACGGCCACGTCGTGAACAGCTCGAGCCGTGCCGTCAATGCGATCATCGGCGGCTGGCAGATCAACGGCATCTTTACGGCGATAACCGGCGCGCCCCTTCAGATCGCCCAGAGCCGCAACGGTCTGAATACGCCGGGCACACCGCAGAGCCCGTTTGTCGTGCGACAGCCCGAGTACATCAGGGATCAGGCGCGGTTCGATACCTACAGCGGCATCTACTGGTTCAATCCGACGGCGTTCGCTCCAAACTTCACCGCAGACCAGATCGGCAACCTGCCGCGGCGCGTATCGTGGCTGCGCGGGCCGGGCGTCACGCAGCTCGACGCCAGTCTGTTCCGGCACTTCCGCTGGAAGGAGCGGCTCGACTTCGAAGTGCGCGCCGAGGCCATGAACGTGACTAACTCAACCCACTTCGGCGACCCGAACACGACTTGTACGGTGGTGGGCAACAGTTGCCTGGGTGCTTTCGGGCAAGTGCGCTCGGCCTTCGGCCAGCGTATCGTGCAGCTCGGCGCCGTCGCGCGCTTCTAGCCTGTGGGGCAGGTTGTTAGTTAACCTGCGCGCGGTTGTGAACCGCGCACATCCGATTACGAATCGGCCACAGCTTTGATAACCTCCCACTGAAAAACTCAATGAAACGAACCACCGCCATTGTTCTTTCTGTAATTGCGCTGGCTGCCGCCGCCTCTCCTCAGGACGCCGCGATGGGCCGCCGCCGCCGTGATCTCGAGCATTTGCTCAAAACCTTCCTGCCCAGCCGAACGCCGCCAACGGGCCGAATCAACGCCCACGATAAAACCTGGGAAGACTGGGTCCGGCGCACCGGCGCGCTTCCGCCCGACTTTGCCTCCATGCCCTCCGTTCCGGAGTTGCCGGACCCCTTGGTTATTCACGAGAACGGCCGCACGCGTCCGGTCCGAACCCTGGCGGACTGGCAGCTCCAGAAGAAATGGCTGCGGTCGCAGATCGAGCAGTGGATGTTCGGCCACATGCCTCCGGCTCCGGGCAACCTGCGCGCCGTCGTCACCGGAACCGAAAAGGAAGGCGACGTAACCATTCGGCACGTCCGGCTCGAGTTCGGACCGAATCACCGCGGCACACTGCGAGTGCAGTTGATGATCCCGCCCGGACCGGGTCCCTTCCCGGTGTTCATGACCAACCATCCGCGCACTCGGCCGTGGGTGGCAACGGCCGTTCGTCGCGGCTATATAGGATGCGTTTACTACGCCGCCGATCCCACCTACGGAAATGACGACGACTCAGATAAGTACATCGAGCTATACCCTGAATACGAGTTTCCGGTACTCGCGCGCTGGGCGTGGGCGGGCATGCGCGCCGTGGACTATCTCTACACACTGCCCGAAGTGGACAAGAACAAGATCGGACTCGCCGGACATTCTCGCAATGGCAAGCAGGCGCTGCTCGCGGCCGCTTTCGACGAGCGCATCGGAGCCGTGATTCCCTCCAGTGGCAACACGGGCGAGTGCGATCCCTGGCGGTACACGACGGACATGTTCTCGAACGAAAGCATACAACTGCTTGCGGGAGCGCAGCCGCACTGGTTTTCGCCCCGCCTGCGGTTCTTCGCCGGACGCGAGGACAAGCTGCCCGTCGATCAGCACACCCTCATCGCGCTGGTGGCGCCTCGCGGCTGTATGATGTACACCGCCTACTCGGAATCGGCCGGCAACCCGTTTGGCTATGAGCAGGGCTACCGCGCGGCGAAGCGCGTCTATGAATTCCTCGGCAGCGGAGACAGTCTCTGGCTGCACCTCCGCGCCGGCGAGCACCCGACCACCGCCGGAGATATCGAGAACTTCGTCGATTTCCTCGACACCGTATTCAAGCGCAAGGCGTACCCGAAGTCCGAGACCTGGACCCACGGCTATACGTTCGAGGGTTGGCGCAAGCTGTCGGGCGAGACCATAGATCCTTTGAAGCACCCGAAGAGCGAAGTCGGCGCAACGCTGAAGCCAGTAACGACCACGCAGGCCTGGCAGGAAAAGCGCGAGTCGCTTCGCAGAAACCTGCTGTGGATCCTCGGTGAAGAGCCGGCTGGCGTGCGCTTCCCTGCCCGTGCGGAATTCGCCGGACGTGCTCCGATGACTGATCCGGGCTGGCTCGCGGGCCTTTTCAACCGACCAACGCCAAGCGGTCCGGCGGAAGCCCGGCTGGCAAAGGACGGCATGGGCGTGACCGAGCTCGGCTTCGGGGACGATCTTCACGCCACGCTGTTCTACCCGCTCGGTGAGGCGGGCAAGCCGAAAACCGGCAAGCTGCCCGTCGTCGTCTGGCTGCATCCGTACACCTATCAGAATGGTTGGTCGGCGGGGTCGCCGTGGTCCTCGACAGGTGCGGACTATACGCTGGAGCGGCGCCCCGGTTTCCCGGCGCTGGTGAAGCGCGGGTTCGCGGTGCTGGCGTTCGACCAGCTCGGGTTCGGCACGCGCGTGCTCGATGCCCGCAGGTTCTACGAAAGGTATCCGAAATGGTCGCTCATGGGAAAGATGGTCGCCGACACGCGGGCTGCCGTCGCGGCCGTTCGATCGCTCGACATCATCGACCGCGATCGAGTCTACCTGCTCGGCTACGCGTTGGGAGCGAAGGTTGGATTAATGACAGCCGCCCTCGATGACGGCGGTGTCCGCGGTGTCGCTTCGATTTGCGGCGTCGATCCGCTGCGGCTGAGCACGCCTGACAGGGGGACCGAGGGCCTCCGCCACTACTCCCATCTCCACGGGCTGCTTCCGAAGCTCGGTTTCTTCATCGGCAATGAGGATCGCGTTCCCTTCGATTACGACGAGATCGTCGCACTCATCGCACCGAGGCCTGCGTTAATTGTCGCGCCGGTGAAGGATCGCTACGCTCGCATCGCCGATGTGCAGCGCGAGGTCGAGGCCGCGGCGCGGGTTCATCGCCTGCTCGGGCGCGAGCTGGAGCTGTGGACGCCTGACGATTTCAATCGCTTCCCTGTGCGCCTGCAGCAGCAGGTATACGACTGGTTAGCCAGTCTGCCGTAGTGTGCTCCTGTCACCCCAGCAGCAGC
>DASSSG010000457.1:0-2239 GCA_035708545.1 Bryobacteraceae bacterium
TGCAGAACTGGTTCTTCTCGATCCAGCGCGAGCTGTTCCGGAACACCGTGTTCGACATCGCGTATGTGGGCAACCGGAGCAACAAGCTGATCCTGTTCGCCGATTACAACCAGGCGCGGCCGAATAATCCAGGGGAAAACACGCCGCTGGCGGCGCGGCGGCCGATTCAGGGTTTCGGCGCGATCACAATTACCTGCCCATGCGGATGGGCGAACTATCATGCGCTGCAACTTCGCTTCGAACGGCGTTACGGGGCCGGGCTGTCGTTCCTGAACTCGTTCACATGGGCGAAGGCGCTCGATAACGTTGGGCAGGCGCTGGAGGATCAGGGCAACGGCAACCGCTCGAGCCCGCAGAACTTCTACGACCTCCGCAACGAGAAAGGGCCGTCGGGCTATGACCAGCGGCTGAACAACACGACGGCTGTCGTGTGGGACGTCCCCGTTGGTCGCGGCCGGCGATTGGGGAGCAGCATGCATTCCGCGCTCGACGGAGTCGCAGGCGGTTGGCAGATCAGCGGAATTCACACGGCCACCAGTGGCGAGCCGCTAAACGTGTTGTATTCGCCGGCGGCGGGGTTCCAGGTATCCGACATCACCGACGATTGGCGCGGGGCATCGAGCTTGCGGCCGAATCTCGTGGGCCAGGCGGTGATGCCGGAAAGCCAGCGACGTGGCACGCGTTTCTGGCTCGACCCGGCGGCGTTCGCGATTCCCACGGACGTGAGCCGGCCGTTCGGGAATCTGGGGCGCAACTCGATCCGCGGGCCGAGTTTCTTTCAGCCTGATCTCAACGTGCAGAAGAGTTTTCGGATAACCGAGCGCGCCGCGGTGCAGTTTCGGAGCGAGTTCTTCAATCTGCTGAACCGGACCAATTTCCGCGCGCCGGTTGTCAACCGCTCCGCGAGCAACTTCGGGCAGTTCACCACGACATATCAGCCGCGGCAGATCCAGTTCGCGCTCAAGCTGACGTTTTGAGCGCCGGCGCCCTGATCTTCGGCATCAACTTACTCCAGCGGCTGATCGCCTGTTCGCCGTCCAGCTTTGCGGGCTCACCGGGCCGAATCTTCCGGCATGCGAATCGTACGTGACGATGCGTTTGTTATCGTGAGCACGAGTATTTTATGACTGCCGGAAAGATGTCAATCCTGAAAGCGGCCTTTCTTGTGCTCGCATGCGCGATCGGCCTGCCTGGACAGATCCGTTACCAGGCGACCTGGGAGTCGATCGACAGCCGGCCGACGCCGCATTGGTTTTCCGATGCGAAGTTCGGCATTTTCATCCACTGGGGCGTGTATTCGGTTCCTTCCTTTGCTCCGGTCGGCAAGTACGCCGAGTGGTACTGGAATTCACTACGCAAGGGCCCGCAGGAGAAAGGACAGCCGAATCCGACGTGGCAGTTTCATTCCCGCGTTTACGGTGAGAATCTCCCGTATTTCGAGTTCGCTCCGATGTTCCGTGCCGAGATGTTCGACCCCGCGCAGTGGGCCGACGTGTTCGAGCGCTCGGGCGCGAAATACGTCGTGCTGACGTCGAAACACCACGACGGATTTGCGCTGTGGCCGAGCGAACAGGCGAATGCGACCTGGAAACGCCCGTGGAACAGCGTCGCGATCGGACCGAAACGCGACCTGCTCGGCGACCTGTCAGAGGCGGTGAGGAAACGCGGGCTGCGCATGGGCTTCTATTATTCGCTCTACGAGTGGTATAACCCGCTGTGGCTGAGCGATCGCAGGCGGTACGTCAGCGAGCACATGCATCCGCAGTTCAGAGACGTGGTCACGCGATACAAGCCGGCGATTATCTTCAGCGACGGCGAGTGGGACATGCCGAGCGAGAACTGGCGCTCGCCGGAGCTGCTGGCCTGGCTGTTCAATGAGTCGGTCGTGCGAGATGAAGTCGTGATCAATGACCGCTGGGGCAAGGAGACGCGCCACAACCATGGCGGCTACTACACCACCGAGTACACTGCGGGTCTCGAGAACACGGCCAAACCATGGGAAGAGAGCCGCGGCATGGCACATTCGTATGGATATAACCGCGCCGAGCGGGCCGGCGATTATCGGAGCGAGCGCGAGATGATCCTGATGCTGGTGGATCTGGTCAGCCGCGGCGGCAATCTGCTGCTCGATATCGGGCCGACGGCGGACGGGCGCATTCCGGTGATCATGCAGGACCGGTTGATCGACATGGGGCGGTGGCTGAAGGTAAACGGGGATGCGATCTACGGCACGCGCCCC
>DASSSG010000458.1:0-3245 GCA_035708545.1 Bryobacteraceae bacterium
GAATGCGCCAGTCCTGCAGAGGATTCGACCAATATTCCGGCCCCGGCCATGACCGGCTGACGGAGTCCGGCCACTTGCTGCGAAACTCCACGCCGGCGCTCTGCGGCGGAACTGCCACAGCCGCCATGCTCGTCATGAAATCTCGCCGATCGATCTGCACGTGTTCCCCTCCTGCCGGCAATGCATTGCCGCGAACGCGGCTCTCGCGAACGGCGGTCGCGCGGTCCGAATTCTCGCTTATGCCGCCGCGCCTGCGGCGAATGCCTGCTCGAGGTCGGCAATGATGTCATCCACGGCCTCGATGCCGACCGACACTCGCAGGAGATTATCGCGAATGCCCATGCGCTCGCGCTGCTTCGGCGCGAGGTCGCGGTGCGATGCCATCGTGGGGTAGAGCACCATGGTGTGCACGTCCCCGAGACTGGTCGCGCGAACGATCATCTTCAGGCGGTCCATGAAGGCGAAGACCTCTTCACGGCGGGTGACGCCTTTCAGCTCGAAGCTGACCATCGCTCCATAGAGATCCGGCGGGAAGAGCCGCTTTATGGCTTCCGCGTCCGGGTGTTTGGGATCCCCGGGATAGTACACGTGCTCCACCCCGGGATGCGCGGCCAGCCAGGAGGCGAGCCGGCATGCGTTCCGGCACTGCCGCTCGAAGCGAACAGGGAAGCTCTTGATCCCGCGCATCGTTAGATACGATTCGAAAGGCCCGAGCAGCGGGCCGTAGACACGCGCGAGTGCGCGCACCGGCTCCAGATGCTCGGCGTCACAGACGACAACGCCACCGAGCACATCGCCGTGACCGGCGAGGTACTTCGTGACGCTGTGCACTACCATGTTGGCGCCAAGTTCGAGCGGGCGCGCCATCATCGGCGTGGCAAACGTATTATCTACGAGCATTGCCGCACCCGCCGCGTGCGCCAACTCCGCAACACGGTCGATCTGCCCGACCCGGAGCAGCGGATTCGAGACAGTTTCCATGACCACGGCTCCGGGCCGAGCCTCGTCGATAGCGCGTTTCACGCCCGCAAGGTCGCAAATGTCCACGAACGTTACGACGATACCGAACGGCTCGAGGACCTGTTGCAGCAGCTTGATCGTCGCGCCGTACATGGCGGACGCGGAAACGACCGATTTCCGGCGATCCATGAGCGCCGCCGTGAGCCCGATATGCAGCGCGGCCATGCCGGACGAGCAAGCCAGCGCGCCCGCGCCGTTTTCCAGCGATGCAACCAGCTCCTCGAGCGCAGCGTTTGTCGGGTTGTCATAGCGCGAGTAGCAGAAGCCGGCGTCTTCGTGACCGAACACACGGTCGAGCTGCGCTGTGGTCTCGTAAAAATAGCTCGCGGCCGTGTGAATCGGAGTTGTGACGGGAGTCGCGCCTCCGGGCCTCTTCCGATCGCCGCTGTGGACCGCCCTGGATTCGAGTTTCATCGCCGCTTCCACCGCACCCCTTCCTTCGTGTCTTCGAGAATGACGCCTCTCGCAGCGAGCTCGTCGCGAATCTCGTCGGAGCGTTTGAAGTTTCTCGCCTTTCGCGCGGCATTCCGCTCCGCGACAAATCGCTCGATCTCGGCATCACTGATCCCGGTGTCTTCGACCGTTGGCGTCAGCACATCGAACACGGAATCAAAACGTGCGAGCAGCCGCTGCACGGCGGCGACGTTACCGCTGCGGAACTCTCCCGAATCCATGACCGAGTTCGTCTCACGAATGTACTCGAACACGGCCGCGAGCGCTCCCGCCGTGTTGAGATCGTCATCGAGAGCCGAGTCGAATGCTTCGTGTGCCGCCTCTGTGCGGGCGGCCAGCGCCTCATTCGCGCCATTAGCGAACTTCTCCGTATCGAGCCGCAAGCTGTAATTGCGCAGCCGCTCGATCGCGGTCTCCGCTGCCTTGAGGCTCTCGAACGTGAAGTTGAGCTTGTTGCGGTAGGGCACAGACAGGAGCACATATCGGATGGTTTCCGGCTTGTACCCGCGCTCGAGCAGATCGCGGAGTGTGTAGAAGTTCCCGAGCGACTTCGCCATTCTCTGGCCTTCGACCATGAGGTGCTCGGAATGCAGCCAGAAACGCGAGAACTGCTTGCCCGTCAGCGCCTCCGACTGCGCGATCTCGTTCTCGTGATGCGGAAAGATGAGATCGACCCCGCCGGCATGGATATCGAGAGTCTCTCCCAGATACTTCATCGCCATCACCGAGCACTCGATGTGCCAGCCCGGACGTCCGTCGCCGATCGGAGTCTGCCAGCTGAACTCGCCATCTTTGCGCGCTTTCCACAGAACGAAGTCGCGCGCGTCATCCTTTTCGTATTCGTCGACGTCGACGCGGGCGCCGCTCCGGATACCCGAGTGATCGAGATGGGACAGCTTTCCGTATTCGGGGAACCTCGCGATGCGGTAATAGACCGATCCGTCGCTCAGATACGTGTAGCCTTTGTCGGCGAGGCCCTGGATCGCGGCGACCATGTCATCGATGTGCTCCGTAGCCCGAACCAGGCGTTCCGGGCTTTGCAGCCGAATGGCGCTGGCATCTTCGAGAAATGCTTTCTCATACACCTCGGTGTACTCGCGCAGGCCTTTGCCCTGCTGCATGGCGGCGCGAATAATCTTGTCCTCCACGTCGGTGATGTTCATCACATGGTGAAGTTGCCACCCGTGAGCGCGCAGCCAGCGGCGCAGCAGGTCGACAAACGTGAAGGCGCGCAGATTGCCTATATGAACGTAGTTGTATACTGTCGGGCCGCACGTGTACATGCGAACGGTCCGGCCGTCGGCGGGAGCGAACTCCTCGACTTGTTGCGTGAGCGTGTTGTAGAAACGCAGGCTCATCAGTCCGTAACCGTAATCGAAGGCGCTTTGCGGGTGCGGGGCTGCTCGACCATACGCCGCGCGATATTCAGGAAACCGTCGGCGCCGGGATCTCCCTGGCCTTTCAACGTCACCGGACTTCCCGAATCGCCGCCGATGCGAATCTCGGGATCCAGAGGCAGTTCGCCCAGAAATGGCACGCCCATCACTTCGGCGGTCCGCCGGCCGCCGCCCTCGCCGAAGACGTCGATGCGCTGCCCGGTTTGCGGAACAACCATGTAACTCATGTTTTCGACGATGCCCAGCACGGGCACGCGAACCTGCTGGAACATCAGCACTGCTTTGCGGGCATCCTCGAGTGACACCTCGGAAGGAGTGGTGACGATGATTGCACCCGTCACCGGCGCCGTCTGAATCAACGTGAGCTGCACGTCG
>DASSSG010000459.1:0-4931 GCA_035708545.1 Bryobacteraceae bacterium
GATCCAGATCGGGCGCGAGTTGCGAAGCACCCACGCTCAGGGTGTACATGATCTCTCCAAACTCCCTCCTGCCCGATTCGGCCACCGCGTCGCGCAGCCGCTGGATAATGCGACCAAGTTCCTCATCGGCAATTCCCGGCAGCACGATGACGAATTCGTCACCGCCCATTCGCGCCACGTAATCGGTATCGCGGCAGACCTGACGCAGCACGCTCCCCACCCGGCGCAGGATGCGGTTGCCCTCCAGGTGGCCAAACATGTCGTTGATCTGTTTGAAACCATCCAGGTCCGAAACCAGCACCGCAAGCGGCAGCCGCGAGCGCTTGCAGCGCGCGATCTCCTGCTCGAGGTGGACGAACAGCGAGCGGCCGTTCGGCAGGTTCGTCAGGAAGTCCGTGACGGCATTGTCTTCAGCCTCGCGGAACCGCAGGCTGTTCTCGATGGAAAGCCCCAGCTTGGAGCTGATCGCGAGCAGAATGCGCAGGTGATCGCGTGTATAGGCCTCGCCCGCACTGTGGTAGAGCGAGATGACGCCAATGATTCCACCCACCCCCTCCAGCGGCACCGAGAGCGCCGAGCGCAGCACGCTGAACTTCTTCTCGTCATTCAGATACCCGGGCTCCACCGAAGGATTCCCGTTGAGGATCGGTTTTCCGTTCTCCGCCACCCATCCCGAAAGCCCCTGGCCTACGGGAATTGTCAGCGAAGAGAACAGCTCGCAGTCGTCGCCGGTCACGTACTCCGGCTCGAGCACGCCGCCGCGTTTCAGATAGATCGCCAGTCCGTCGTACGGGACGATCGTGTGCAGCCTCTTGGCGACCACCGACAGCGTGTCACCGAGGCTGAGCGAACTGCCCATCGTCTGCGACATCTCGAACAGAATCTGCACCTCGTGGCGCGCAGCGGCGATGGAGGACAGGAAGTCGCCGCGCCTGCGCAACCTGGCGGTTTCCGGCAGCTCAATGTGTTCTTCGAAACCCGCTGCGGGAGCGGCGCCGCGCGCGATCCGCACGTTTGTTGAAAGCTTCGTCTTCTCCGAGTTCTTGTCGCGCGCCAGCTGCTCCAGCTCGATGTAGCGCCGTTCCAGGATCTCGACAATCGTGGGATCGAAGGCAATGCCGGACTGACTCTTCACCAGCTGCATCGCCTCATCGAGCGGCAGCGCGCGCCGGTACTGTCTGTGGCTGGCGAGCGCGTCGAGACAATCGACGGCCGCCAGAATCCGGGCTCCAATGGGAATCTGCTCGCCGACAAGCCCGTGCGGATAACCACTGCCGTCCCATCGTTCATGGTGCGCTGCGACAATCGGCACCACCGGATACGGGAACTGCACCCGCTCCAGGATCTCCGCACCCACGACCGGATGAATTTTCATCTTTTCGAACTCTTCGGGCGTCAGACGACCCGGCTTCGAAATGATATGTTCCGGCACCGCGAGCTTACCGATATCATGCAGCAGGGAGGCGGCGCGCAGAGCCTCGATATCGTTGTGCCCAAGCCCGAGTTCCCTGGCGATTTCATACGCGTACACCTGCACGCGGTGCAGGTGATCGTTGGTCGTGTGATCCTTCGCCTCGATCGCGAGCGCCAGTGCTTCGATGGTTCGCAGGTGCAGGCCCGCCATCTCCTCGGCGTGTTTCTTCTCGCTCTCCAGCCGGCCGAGATACAGGCGATAGGAACGGAAGATCATGTACACCACCGGCAGCACCAGGATAGCTGTCTGCCACCCGAGCCTGGTCTCCAGCAGGTGCATACCGCCCACCAGCGCAGCGCCGACGAGATAGTACGGGAAAGACCAGAAGTAACAATCGCGCCACACGCCGCGGATCGATTTGCCCTCCGTGAATGAGACGATCATCGCGACGGGCAGTGTGTTCATCGCGAAGTACACCGAGGCCGCAATCGCCAGGATAATTCCATAGTCGAGCCCGAGCGCGCTGTGCCACGAAGAATGAAACGTGCGATATGCCGCCGTTACCGCGATAAACACGCTGCCGAAGTTGAACAGCGCCTGCACGAGTCGCAGCCGGCGCCGCGCCTGCCACGCATACTGGACGATGACGCAGCCGGTCGCGATGATCAGCGTCTCCTCGAGCGTGAGATCCACGATCGCCGCCAGGATGAAGAGGAAGTTCACCGACATCGTCCCGGTGATTCCCGGCAGATGCACCTTCAGTCCGGATGCGACCAGCCCGGTAACCAGATAGATGAGGAATCGCCACGACCCGCCGATGGCGACACCGCTGGTCGCGCTGAAGATGGCCAGAGTTCCCATTGTCACGATGAACGTGAGGCAGACCCGTGCCGCAAGGCTCATTGCAGATCCCTGCCGCGCCCGCTGCGCGCCCGTTCCGCACTCAATCGCCGACATCGCTGGTCAACCCCGAATAGCTCACGGCAATTCACAGTTCCTGTGATCTGCTCCAGATTAGGCAAAAGTGTGTTGGCGGACAAGAAGCTGGGGTACTGGCTTTCCGGCTTGCGTACCAGCCATCGGCTAAGGTGATCACGATAAGTAAGTCGACTTATTACCCTTTGCAAGTTCCTGCAGACACTTGCCATAAAGGAGCTGCCTCGGCTGATCGAACTCAGCAAGGGCGTCGATCGTGCTATTTCGTCGAGATTGACCGGATTAAAGCACACCCCTGTATTGGCCGATCTGTGACCCGAGATGGCGATGGCGCGAGCAGTGCGTTTTTTCGCCGAGACCGGTCTGATCACCGCCGTGGGTTTCTTTGGCGCTGCGTGTCTTGTGCGCTACTCGCCGGGTTTCGAGATCGATATGCGGGAGTTCGATCCGCGCCTTTCCGAGGCGACCATCCAGGCCCTGCGCGAGGAGAGGCTCCGCGATTCGTCTCTGCCGCGTTTTGCGCTGCGCTACGCCGCCGGCGTTTTCCGGGGCGATTTCGGGTGGTCGGTGAGCACGAACCGTCCGGTGGCCGAGCTGATTGCCGAACGCGCGCCGGTGACGCTGCGGCTGATCGCCGTGGCCGGCATTGTGGCAGGATGCGCCGCGCTCGCCGCCGCGTTCCTCAAGCGGCTGCTCCGACCCGCCGCTGTCCTGACCACCGCCTCGGCCACCGTGCTGCTCGCGATGCCTGCCGGCGTGCTTGCGCTCATAGCCGTTTTCAGCGGACTGCCCGCTGAGGCGGCCCTGGCGGCGGTCGTTGCGCCGCCAATCTACATTTACTGCGATCGCCTGATTGCCCACCAGGAAAACGCGACGTGTACGCTGGTCGCGCACGGCCTCGGCATTGCACGCGCACGCGTGTTCGCAGTGCACGTACTGCCGGTGCTCGCGGCCGAGCTTGGCGGGCTGGCGGGCCTGGCGTTCGTAACCGCTGCCAGCGCGTCTATTCCGGTCGAGGCCGTTTGCTCGAGACCCGGAATCGGACAACTGGCCTGGCGCGCTGCGATGGATCGCGACATGCCGGTCGTGGCGATCGTAACGGTGCTGATGGTAGTCGCCACACGCATCTCCGCCGCCGCCGCAGGGACATTTCGCCTCAGTCCCCGGGGAGCGCGCGCATGACGGCCTCGCGCGCGGCCGCCGCTGTCGTGCTCGCGGCCCTGGCCGTCCTGTCGGCGGGTGTCCCGTGGCTGTGGCCGCACGGGTACGAAGAACAGTTCCGCGAGCACATTGACGAGCGCCCGTCCGCACAATTCCCGCTCGGAACGGACGAACTCGGCCGAGACCGCCTTGCGCGTCTGCTTTACGGAACAAGACTGTCATTATTGTTAGCGCCTGCGGCAGCGGCTGTTGCCGTGCTGGTTGCCGTAATCGCCGGGCTTGCGGCCGCGCTGCTCGGCGGTCTCTGGGATTCCGCTCTCGGCGGCCTGACCGACCTGCTGGTATCGCTGCCGTCGCTGTGCGTGCTTGTTGCCGCCCGCGCGGCTCTGCCGCTCGACACGCCACCGGGCCAAACCATCATCGTGACCTTCGGGCTGCTCGCGGTATTTGGCTGGGCGCCGCCCGCGCGCGTGGTGCGGAACGCTGTCCTGTCTCTCTCGCGGCGCGATTTCGTGCTGGAAGCGCGCGCGCTGGGCATGAGCAGCCCGCGGCTGTTCGCCGTACATCTCGCGCCCAATCTGAGGCCGGTCGCCGTGGCTCAGTTTGTCACCACGCTGCCGGCTTTCGTGGTCGGCGAAGCCAATCTCGGCATCCTCGGCCTTAGCGTCGCGGAGCCGGTGCCCTCGCTCGGCGGGCTGCTTCGCGAACTGGAAAATTACCGCGCGATTTTCGACAAGCCCTGGATGCTCGCGCCGGTTGCCGTTCTGGTCGCGCTGATCGCCGCCATGCATGTACTGGCGAAAGGCAGGGAAATGAGTCATGCGTAGCGGGCGATCAAAGGCGCTGCTCGACCGCCTCTCCGACAGCCAGCGAACGAAGGCACCGCTCCACAGCCGGCCGGGGTTGAGGGCCACAGGGATCGCTTTGCTGCTCTGCACGTCGGTCGTCGCATGGGCGGGGGGCGAACTGCGTTTCTGCGTGCGCTATGATCCGCGCACCTTCCATCCGCTGAAAGTCGACGATGACGCCTCCGAGGTGATCCGCTATCTCACCGCGGGCGTGCTCGTCCGCTCCAGTCGCACTACCCAGGCAGTCGAGCCCGAACTTGCGCAGTCCTGGAAGGTCAGCGACGCCGGACGTACGTTCACGTTCCGGCTGCGCGCGAATGTGCGGTTCTCCGATGGAACGTCTTTCGATGCGAATGACGTCGCGGCCACGCTGCGCGCGCTTTTCGACCCGCAGTTACACAGTCCCACGGGCGACGCTTTTCGCACGGGTGCAGTCGCGCCGGTGATTCGCGTGCTCGGCCGGGATGCAGTCTCGGTCACGTTCGGGGCTCCGCTCGCGGGCGGCGTCCGCCTGTTCGATCAGGTCGGCATCATCTCTGCTCGGTCGCCGAAGAAGGAGCTGGCCGTGCTCG
>DASSSG010000460.1:0-2006 GCA_035708545.1 Bryobacteraceae bacterium
GCTATTTCAGGAACCGGCTTCTTCGCGCTTGATGCCGGCGGGGCCACGTTGCTGACGCGAAACGGCAATTTTCGATTAAGTCCTGATGGAACACTTACTGCGGCGGGCGGCCACAAGTTACGCGCGCAGGGGGGTGCAGCCCTCAGGCTCGAGGCACGAAGGCCATTCGAGATCGCTGCGGACGGGACGCTCACGCAGGACGGAATCGCCATTGGACGTATCGAAGTCGTAGAGCCCGAGGCCGGTACGGCGCTCGAGAAGCTCGGCAATGGCCTCCTGCGGGTCAATACACCGGGCGCGCCGATGCGACCGGCCGCCAACGCCGAGCTGCGGCAGGGGCATCTCGAGACCGCGAATTTCGCGGCGCCTGAAGCCGCGGTGCGCCTGGTGACGGTCATGCGCCACTTTGAAATGCTGCAGCGTGCGGCGACCCTCACGGGCGAAATGAACAGACAGGCGACCGAGCACGTGGCTCGGGCTACGGCCGCATAAGGGAGACAGCGAAAGTGATCAGAGCTCTTTACAGTGCAGCGAGCGGCATGGCTGCCCAGCAAATGAACGTCGACAATATCGCCCACAATCTGGCCAATGCGAACACGGTCGGGTTCAAGATGCGCCGCGCGCAGTTCCAGGATTTGCTCTATCAGAATCTGGTGCAGCCCGGCGCGGCAGCGGGGCAGCAGACCGTGATTCCGAGCGGTCTCCAGCTCGGTCTTGGCACCCGCGCCGCATCGAACGAAATCAGCTTCGCGCAGGGCAACTTTTCCTCAACCGGTAATCCGCTCGATCTCGTGATACAGGGACGCGGATTCTTCCAGGTCCGGCGGCCCTCCGGGGAAATCGCCTATACGCGAGCCGGCACGTTTCACCTCAATCGTGACGGCCAGATGGTGACCGGCGACGGCGACGCTCTCGAGCCACAGATCACGATTCCGCCGGAGGCGCAGTCGATTACGATTGCGGCCGATGGCACGGTGAGCTACCAGCAGCCCGGGCAGTCGGCGGCGCAAACGGCGGGCCAGATCCAGTTGGCAAACTTCGCGAATCCGGCCGGTCTGAACAGCCTGGGTCACAACCTGTTTTCGCCGACGGATGCCTCGGGCGAGCCGTCGCTCGGTACGCCCGGAGGTCAGGAAGGCATCGGTTCACTGCTGCAGGGCTATGTCGAACAGTCGAACGTCAGTGTCGTCGAGGAGTTCATCAACCTGATTGTCAGCCAGCGAGCGTACGAGGCGAACTCGAAGGTTGTAAAGGCCGCGGACGAGATGTACCAACAAGTGAACAACATCACGCGATAGGGAAATCCAATGCGAATGTTCCTCATCGCGGCGGTTATGACGATGAGTGCCGGGGCCTCCTGCATTCTCGTCGAAAACGAGCAGATACGAGCGGCGGACCTGGCACGCAGCGTACGCGGACTCGCGTCACTCGCGCCCGAGACGGTATTTGGATACGCCCCACAGCCGGGTGCGATGCGAGTTGTTTCGGCGCAGGACATCCGGCGCTTCGCGGCAGCCAATGGCGTGGACGTCGATACGGCTGAGCCGGTGTGTGTCGAGTATGGGGTGCGCGTCCTCGAGCGGACCGACGTGGAGCAGGCGATCAGAAAGGTATTGGAAGATGGCATCGAACTCGAGGTTGTGGATTTCACGCGCGCTGCGGTGCCCCGGGGCGAGCTCGCATTTGCGAAGACGGGTCTGCTGATTCCTGCCGAACCGAGCTCCGAGGCTGTCCTGTGGCGTGGCCACGTGCTCTACGGCCAGCGGAGTGCAGCGCCGATCTGGGCTCGGGTCCGTTTGACGGTTACCCGAACCGAGGTGGTTGCTGTGAGAGACCTGCGCCCGGGAGCAGCAATCGCCGAAGCCGACAGGGTGCACGTCACCAGAATGCGGCTTTGCTATAGGGCCAGGCTTTCGGGGTTGATCTTACGGCTATATAAGCCGTAAGATCAGATATGGCCATTTCTGCTCCCGATGTCCCGCCCCGTGTACGCCAACTCGCGACGG
>DASSSG010000461.1:0-8348 GCA_035708545.1 Bryobacteraceae bacterium
ACCTTCGTCAACGAGACGGCGGGCGGCTGGCAGCAGATGCTGTTCGCCACTCCGGTAGCGATCACGGCCAACACGATGTACGTGGCCTCGTATCACACGGCGACGGGAGGGGCCTCATGGTACGGCGGCTATTTCCGGGACCACGACGGCTGGCGGAACGGATCGCTGTACGCGCCCGGAGATGCCGCGGCGGGCGGCAATGGCGTGTATGCTTACGGGCCGCCGGGTACGTTCCCCAATCGCAGCTACGCGGGCGGCAATTTCTGGGTCGACCTGCTGTTCACGACAACTCGGTGAGCACCGTAGGGTCTCGAAACGGCTCCGGCCTCATAACGACCCGCTCCACCCTGATGCGGGCCAGATTCGCACCCGTCAACCTGATCGTGAGGAAAAGGAAGCGCCGCGATACACGTTGCTGAAGCGTCGACTGCACAAAAATGTTCCATGTCGGTGGGCCCGACACTCGGGTTTCGCAGGAACGCGCAGATTGCGAACGTCCCAAAGGCGGGTATTGCAGTGACTTCAGCAAAGCGAGCCGAAGTTATGATGATCCCGAACTTCGTCTGTCAGGTGACCAGGCGTCGTTGCCCGAATCCGGATCAGAAACTACTCACGGTGGTGGCGTCGAAAAGGTACGGCGACGGTCGCGAGGCGCTGCCGCCGGCCTCCAGGTAGACGCATCCACCGGCGTTGCTACCCGCTCGGATACTGCGTGTCTCCGTTCCTGCTGACGATGCCTGGCTCCGCGCGTCGCGACGGCATCAATAGATAGCGGACGCCGGCAACGCCGCGGGCGTGAAAAGTCTTCAGTGGAACCGACTTCCTGCACCCGGATTCGAACGGTCGAAATGCCACGCTGCCGCCCTAGTCCGGGTGATGTCAATTATGTCGCGCCACCAGCCGGCACACACTGAGCGGCGCGCAATTGCAGCACGCGATGCTTGTGCCTACCAGCCGGCTCCGCGCAGAGCCGGCAGCTCCAGCGTTTTCGTGATTTCTCAAAGTTCCTCAGAGCGGCGGGGTGGGAAACGCCGGTGCAATCGCTAAGCTAAAAAAATCAGTAACTTACGCCGAAATGTCGTGCTCGTTATCGATGCGCCGGGCACGCGTGTGCAGCCGCGAATCAGGCTGCAGGGAACTTTCCCCAAACCCCGGTGTCATATAAAATCAAGTGGGGATGCCCGTGGCCGATAGCACACTCGGCTTTCATCTCGACTGCTCCACAGACAGCCGTGCCTATGACGCTGCTGCGGGGTACCAGCCTGAGGACGGCAGACTCCTCGAGGGACTGCGCGAAGGCCGCGAGGCTGCCTACGAGGAACTGATCGAGCGGTACCAGCAGCCTGTCTACAACCTGGTATATCGGCTGGTGGATGAACCAGCGGACGCCGCTGACGTCGTTCAGGAAGTGTTCCTCAAGATCTTCCGCAACATCACGGCATTCCGCGGTGACAGCAGCCTGAAGACCTGGATCTATCGGATCTCCTGCAACGAAGCATACAACCAGAGGCGGTGGTTTACGCGGCACCGCAGGAAGGAGGTCGGATTGGACGCCGGCGAGCACGATGGCTCGCCGACATTGAACAGTGTCCTGCCCGACCGCGGCAGGTCCGCTTTTGACATAGTTTGCGATCGCGAGATGTGCGCTCTGATCGAAGACGCGCTGACGGAGCTGAACCCGCAGTTCCGCGCGGCGGTCGTGCTGCGCGACATCGAGGACCTGAGCTACGAAGAGATTGCGGAAGTGCTGCAGGTTTCACTCGGGACCGTGAAGTCCCGCATTCTGCGCGGCCGCGAGGCGCTGCGCAAAGCACTGACAGGCCGGCTCCGACCGGAGTCGTCCCTGCAGTTCACGCCGGAACCGGCCAGGTGAATCTATGAAACGGCTTTCGGACTCTTGCAGACATTTCGATCGACACCAGTCAGCATACGTCGACGGTGAACTGCCCGCAGCGGTCCGGCAGCAGGTGCAATCGCATCTCGCGTTTTGCGCGCGCTGCAACGAACAGGCGCGGCAACTGCGCGACGTCCGTTCGATTCTGCGGATGGTTCCGGCGGCAGCAGCCCCGGACGAGCTGCGGACAAGACTCCGTGTCGTGGCATCCCACGAATTCGCGCGACGGCAAGCCGGCGTGACGACGTGGACTGAGTGGAACGAAGGCATCCGCCTGTGGCTGGAGAACATGATGCGGCCGCTGGCGCTGCCCGCAGCCGGAGGCGTGCTGTCCGCCTTGCTGCTGTTCGGTGTGATTTCGCCGCAGCTCGTGACGCGCAACAGCGGCGAAGAGACGCTCGATGTCCCGACCGCGATCTTCCGCGATCCCACTCTGACGTCGACGCCTTTGATGGGCTCCGAGCTGGAAGATATGGATCTCGAGCTGACGGTCGACAATGAAGGCCGGCTGCTCGATTACGCCATTTCGGCCGCGCAGCGCGCGAGGATTCAGAAGACGCCTGCGGTGCAGCGCAGTTTGGAGCAGAGCCTGCTGCTCACGCGATTTGCACCCGCGCGCGCGTTCGGGCAGGCGACAGCGGGCAAGATCCGGCTGCGCTTCCGCTCGAGCAGTATCGACGTGAAGGGCTGAGACTTCCCGGCTTCTCCCCGGCAGATGCCGCGCCGTCTCGGCCAGCACTTTCTTACCCGTAAGTCCATTCTCGAGCGCATAGCTGCGGCTGCGGCACCGGACGACTGCGTCCCGGTCGTGGAGATCGGGCCCGGCAAAGGCGCGCTGACCGAACATCTGCTGCCGCGAGCTCCGCACGTGTACGCGATCGAGGTCGATACGGTGCTGGTGCACTATCTGCAGGCGAAGTTTCGGGACGCCGCGAATCTGACGGTCGTCAACAACGACGTGTTGAAGACCAACCTCGCGCAGTGGGGACCCGTCGCGGTCGCGGGCAATCTGCCGTACTACATCACGTCACCGATTGTCGAGCGCGTGCTGGCACTCGGCGCGCTGCTGCGACGAGCCGTGTTTCTCATGCAGAAGGAAGTCGGCGAGCGGCTGACGACACCGCCTGGCAGTCGCAAGTACGGATATCTGACCGTCCAGACGGCGGTGGCGGCGGAGGCTCGAGTGCTGTTTGCGGTGCCACCCGGTGCGTTCAGGCCGCCGCCTAAAGTGGAATCAGCAGTAGTGCTGCTCGCGCCCCGCACGAATCCCCTCGTCGAGGACGTACCTGCGTTTCTGCGCTTCGCGAGCTTATGCTTCCGCCAGAAACGAAAGACGCTGCGGAACAATCTCGCCGGGGCCTATGCGCGCGAGATGCTCGATGCGCAGCCGGAGGCGGGCATGCGCGCCGAGCAGTTGGGCATTGAACAGATCGTGGCGCTGTGGCAGCGGCTGAACCCTTCGCATTAGCTTGACGTCACTTGCGGGGCACTGCGCCCGCCGCTCTCGCCTTCAGCGCCTCGCGCATTTCCGAGAGCTTTTCTGCAATGGCTGGCTGTTCGGAACCGCCGAGGGCGAGCGCCTGCTCGAGGTGACGAATGCCGGTATCCAGTGATCCGTTAGCCGCAAGGGCTCGGCCAAGATTGAAATGAATCTCGACAGAGTTCGGCTCTGCCGCCAGGGCCTTTTCGAAATGGGGAATGGCTTCGTCAAACTTTGACTGGCGTGAAAGGACGCTGCCGAGATTGTTGTGGGCGTCGGCGTCATTCGGCGCGATCTCCAGCGCTCTGCGCAGATGCGCCGCAGCCTCCTCCGGTCGCCCGAGGTTCATCAGTACTGCGCCGAGAGTGGTGCGCGTCCTCGCATCGTCAGGGCTGATCTGCAACGCCTTTTCGAGTGTCGTTCTCGCCTGTTCGAACTTGCCGGTGCGCGCCAGCGCGACCCCCAGGTTGCTGTGCGCTTTGAAATTCTCCGGATCGATCCTCAGAGCTTTCGTGAACTCCGCCGCTGCCTCGTCGAACTGGCCTGACTCGGTGAGGGCCGCGCCGAGATTGTTGAGCGCGGTCGTATCGTCCGGTTCGATCTCGAGCGCCCTGCGCCACTCGGTGATCGCTGAGGCGTAATCACGACCCTGCATGAATTCGAGCGCGTTGTCGCTCAGCCGGTAAAACTCCGTAGCGGGGGCGTCGATTTTCAGCCAGGCGCCCGCGGAAATATTGACGAATTCCGGAATGTTGACGGCGCGGTTGGCGGCAGTCGCGTTCTCGATGAGAATCGGCGGGCTGTCGCTGCCCTGCTCGTCGATGCGGGTCAGATACATCTGCGTGTACGGCGATCGTGCCTTCGATGAGAATACGAGCCAGCGTCCGTTCGGCGAAAAGCTGTGCCAGGAGTTCATGAGCGGCGTGTTCGCGCTGAGACGCCGCGGCCGGCCGCCTTCGGCCGGCACGATATAAAGCTGCGAATCGGGCCGCATGAGCAGTCCGTTGCGGGCTTGTACATATACAATCCACCGTCCATCGGGAGAGATTTTCGGAAAGCTGTTGCTCATCCCGTTGGCGGACGCTCCGGCGACCGGCTCGGCACGTCCACCTTTTCCGTCGTTGAAAGGAATGCGGTAGAGGTCGTAGCGAATCTGTGTTTCGTTGGGGTCATTAGCAGTTTCGGCGAGCTTCGAACCTTCCGGATAGGCATCGCGGGCTTCGGCTCTGGCGAAGACGAGATACTTCCCGTCCGGACTCCAGGTTGCGTTCGTGTGTACGTAGCGAGGGTCGTCGGCTCCGGGCAGCGCCTGCAGGCGACCGGTAGCGCGGCTGTACCAGGTCAGGATCCCGCGCGTCGGATAGAACACCTGAAGGAATCGGTAGTCTTTGAAATTGGCGACGTAGAAATTGCCCGGTGTGTCATTGGCCGGAGCGTTGGCAGCGGAGTGCGGGGCTGCGTTTCGCCGGCCGAGCATCTCCGACGGGTTCACCATGGTGACGACGTACCGGCCATCGGGCGATACCTGCGACATGAAGCCGATGCGAAGCTTGCCGCCGAGGCGGCCGCGGAAATTGCTCCAGCGAATTACATCCTCATTGCGAATCGTCGTTTGCTTCGTGATTGGGACCAGTGCGTAGAGGCCTTTGTCGTTCTGCGGGCCATCGACGTCGAGCCCGAACGTCTTTCCGTCGCGCGAGAACGAGTGGCAATTCATGCACGTCGGGAGATTGTCGACGAGCAGACGGCTGCTGGTTTCGTTTACGTACCGCAGTCGCCAGGCAACGAGCGGCAGCGCCGGTTTGGGCAGCGGCTGGATGACGCCTTTCTTCAGCTCGGCGGGCATGAGGGGGACGTCGCGGAAGAAGATGGGCGCGTCGACCGGTTCTTTCGCGGTCCTGATGGTCACAGACGCCCGTGACACGGGCATTGCGGGGTCCGCTTCACTGTAGCCGGTGATGGTCACGGTCGCGGGCTGAGCGACGGAGTGTTTCCGGATTGCCGCCCAGGTCGCGGAGTCGGGTTTCCAGGTGCGGGTGGCTTCCTGTTGCGGCGTGAGCCACGGGTACTCATTAGTTGCGGCGAGACAACGCGTGTCCACCTCTCCGATCTGCATTCGCTCGCCGCGGGAGCTGATGCGCAGGGGGGCGGCGGCGTCGCCGAAGTTAACTTCGATCGTCCAGACCGTACTGCGGTCGATTGGGTCGCGCCAGAGGAAGGTCGGCGGCGCCAGGTCCGGCGGGAAGATGGAGCCCTGGGCGGGGTAGTCGATCATGATCGCGGCGGGGGCGGCGAGGAGCGCAGCCTGGACGACGATCAGCGCGGTTGACAAGCACGCGCAGGTCGGCAAGCTGCCCCGCCTGGTAACAACTCCCATACTTACGTGAGATACATTGTCCCACGTGTTCATGCGCACGATCCTCGTGGTCTGCGTTGCCGCCGCCTGCGCAGCGCAGGTGGGGCACATACATGATGATTCGCTGCCGCCCGCGCCCACCGGGCCGCTGCGCGAAATCGGGCTGCTGTTGCGCCAGAGCAAGACTGAAGAGGCTCGGAAGATCATTCAGGCGCTGTTACGGGAACGGACGGGCGACGCGGAGCTGTATCATCAGCTCGCTCGATCGTATCTGCTCGATTTCTACGAGGGCACCGACCCGGCGAAGATGCGCACGGCGCTCGCACTCGCAATGGAGGCGCTTGCGAGTACGCTGCAGCGCAACCCCGATCACATTCCGGCGCTCAAGGCGAAGGCGGTCATTCATGCGCGCGCGGAGTTGCTCTATTACAACCCGAATCTTGCGTTCGAGCTGGCGGCGCGCATCGCGCGGCTGCAGCCTTCGGCCAACGAATACCTGCTGAATCTGACGGAATGGCTGTCGGGCGAGGTGCGGTTCAACAGGGAGAGCGAGCATCGCGTGCCGCACGACCCGCTGCTCGGACTGAACTGGTCGATCCAGTTGCTCGAGCGCGTACTCGACTCGACCATGCCGTACAGCAACGAGGAAGGGCTCGCGTTCTATGCGATGGGCCGGTCGCTTGCCAAACGTGGCAGTTATAAGGAATCAGTCCCATATTTCCAGCGGGCATTGACGCGGCCGTCAAATGTTCCCTGGCACGCCGAGATCCTGCGCGAGCTGGCAGTCAGCCATTACCGGCTCGGCGAGTTCGCCGAAGCGGCGCGGCGGCTGATGGCCGCGCTGAAGATCCGGCCCAGCTCGGTGGATCAGTGGCTGCTCAGCCTTGCGGCGGATAAGGCGAACATACAGGTACCGGACACGATGAGGTTCCCGGTTGCGGAGCCGAAAATCGATACCGCGAAACCGCCGCTGCTCGCGTTCGAGGACATCGCGCCCGCGCTGGGCGTGAACCGGCGTGACGGCAATGGAACGTGTTCGTGGGGCGACTATGACGGCGACGGCAAGCTCGACTTGTTTCTGGCCGGGAGCGGGACCTTTATAGCCGTGTATCGAAATGAGGGCGGTAAGTTTCGGGACGTGACGGCGGAAGTTGGACTGGCCAGGGTACCGTCCGGGTACAGCTTGAACGTGATCGACTATGACAACGACGGGCGGATCGATCTGTACATTTCTTACAACGGCTGGAGCGGGCCTATGCCGAATCGGCTGTACCGCAACGTGGGGGGCAGGTTCGAGGACGTCTCGAAGAAGAGCGGAGCGGACGATCCGGGGTCCGGTTTCGTCTCGCTGTGGGCCGATTTCGACAACGACGGCCATCTCGATTTCGCGGTGGCGAACGGCGTTCTGAAGGACGGATCCACGCCGCAGATCTATCGCAACAGGGGTGACGGTACTTTCGTGAACATGACGCGCGAGGCGGGCATCAATGAGCCGTCCACCTATGGCGCCATCGGGATCGCGCTCGGCGATTACGATCGCGATGGAGATGTCGATCTGTTCGTAAACAGCCTCATCAACGCGCCGAATCGGCTCTATCGCAATGACGGCAAGTTTCATTTCGTGGATGTATCGAGGCAGTCCGGAGTACAGCAGCAGCCGCTTCACAACGGATTCGTTGCGTTCTTCACTGATTACAACAATGATGCCTGGCCGGATCTGCTGGTGACGAGCCTCGCGCCATGGGATGCCGTTGTGGAAGCGCTGAAGAGCACATTTTTCGTGCGCGGTCCGCAGGCTCTGCATCCGGACTCGACGCGGCTGCTGAGGAACAACCAAAAGGGGACGTTCACGGATGTGACTTACGAGTCGAAGTTGTGGTCGCCGATGGGCGTGATGGGCGCGGGTGTAGCGGATCTTGATAATGACGGATGGATTGATTTCTACTTCGGAACGGGCGATCCGCAGTTGAGCCGGCTGGAGCCAAACCGGTTCTTTCACAATAACGGGGACGGGACTTTCAGCGATCTTACTAACTATGTCCCCTTCGCGCGGCCTGGGAACAAGGGACACGGTGTGACCTTTATTGACTTCGATGAAGACGGCGATCTCGATATTTACGCGCAGCTCGGCGGGCATTATCCCGGGGACCATGCGGAGAATGCGTTTTATCGGAACCTCAAAGGCAACCAGAACCGCTGGCTGCAGGTTGACTTAATCGGTACAAAGAGCCATCGACACGCGATCGGAGCACAAATTACCGTGAAAGCTGGTAAGATGACCGTTTTTCGCGAAGTCAAAGGCAGCGAGGGCTTCGGAGCCACGAGTCCTTACCGGCAGCACTTCGGGCTCGGCCGCGAGACACGGGTTGATTCGCTCGAAATTGTCTGGCCTTCCGGATTTCGGGAGATGCTGGAGGGACTGGAGACGAATCGAATCCTGCAAATAAAAGAGGGACAGACTGTGCAGCCTGCCCCTCGCTGAATTCCGGCCAGTTTTCTTACCAGAGCACCTTGAACCGGAGCTGGACCTGCCGCGGATACCCGTTGCCGATCCAGGCGAGGTGCGGGAACAGCGTGCCGAAATTCGGGTTGTCGGGATTCGTCTCGAAGTTCGAATC
>DASSSG010000462.1:0-2130 GCA_035708545.1 Bryobacteraceae bacterium
TTCGATGAAGTGGATGCGGGCATCGGGGGCGCCGCTGCCGAGAGCGTCGGCCGCCGGCTGAAGCGGCTGGCTGCGGCGAACCAGGTCTTGTGTGTCACGCACCTGGCGCAGATCGCCGGTTTCGCCGATCACCATTACGCCGTCGAAAAGCGGGAAGCCCGCGGCCGCACGGTGGCCGAGATCGATGAGCTGCAGGGCGAAGCCCGCACGCGCGAGATCGGACGCATGCTGTCGGGCCGCATCACCCCGGAAGCGCTCAAACACGCCGAGCAACTGCTCAGGACCGGAGCGGAACAAAAACGATGAAGACCGGACTTGTCCTGCTGTTCGTGGCCGCCGTGCTGGAGGCGCAGGTTCCTGCGCTCAATCTGAAGTCGCCGAACGGCCGCATCGAGATTGCCGTCGCAACGCTGGCCGGCGGGGCGCCGTCGGAAGCGGGCGGCCAGCTCGCCTACCGCGTTCTCGTCGACGGCAAACCGGCCGTGGACTGGTCGAACCTCGGTTTGAACATGCAGGGTCTGCCGGTGCTCGGCGAGAACGTTCGCGTTCTGAAGACCGAGATCGGATCTCTCGACCAGAGCTACAACATGCCGCACGGCAAAGCCAATCCGATTCGCGACCGCTGCAGCACGGCCGCTATGGAGCTGGCGGAAATCGGCCGCCGCGGCCGGCGGCTCGGCCTCGAGGCTCGCGCTTACGATGACGGGGTCGGGTTTCGCTACCTGATTCCGGAACAGGCAGGCATACGCGAGCTTCGTCTTGCCGCTGAGAACACGCAGTTCCGGATCGCAAAGGACGGGACCATCTATCCGCTGATCCTGAACGGCTACCGCACGAGCTACGAAAGCGATTACGTCGAGATGCCGCTCAGCGGCCTGCGCCCGGATCTGCTGGTGGCATTGCCGCTGCTGGTGGAAGTGCCTGGCGTGGCATGGGTCGGCATCACCGAAGCTCACATTGACAACTACGCCGGCATGTACGTGTCACGCGGCCGCGAACCCCGCCTGCTCGAGGCGCGACTGGCGCCCAGATTGGACGAACCCGGACTTGCGGTGTCGGCGCAAACGCCCGCACACTCGCCCTGGCGCGTGCTTCTGATCGGAGCCGAGCCGGGCCGTCTGATCGAATCGAATATCATAACGAACCTGAACCCACCGTCGGCGATCGCGGACACGAGCTGGATTCGCCCCGGAAAGACGGCATGGGACTGGTGGAGCGGCAGCGTCGCGCGGGGCGTCTCGTTCAAGCCCGGCATGAACACCGACACGATGAAGCACTACATCGATTTCGCCGCACGCAATGGGATCGAGTACATGCTCATCGATGCAGGCTGGGCGAAGCGCGGCACGGGCCCAAACGATTCCGGATCCGATCTGACGGACACAAATCCCGCGATCGACATGCCGGCAATTCTCGCCCATGCAAAGGCGAAAAACGTCGGTGTCTGGCTATGGGCGCACTGGACCGACATCGATCGGCAGATGGATGAGGTGTTCCCGCTGTTCCGGAAGTGGGGCATTGTGGGCGTGAAGATCGACTTCATGGATCGCGACGATCAGTGGATGGTGAACTGGTATCGACGCGTGGCGAAGGAGGCCGCCGACCACAAGCTGATGATCGATTTTCACGGAGCGTTCAAGCCCGACGGGCTGCGCAGGACGTATCCGAATGTAATGACCCGTGAAGGCGTCATGGGTCTCGAGTATACGAAGTGGAGCGGGCGTGTGACGCCGCGGCACAACGTGATGGTGGCCTTCACGCGGATGCTCGCCGGTCCGCTCGATTACACGCCGGGCGGGTTCGAGAATGTCACCAAAGCCGACTTCCAGCCGCGGAACCGCTTCCCGATGGTCATGACGACGCGCGCGCATCAGCTCGCGCTGTATGTCGTTTATGAGAGCCCGTTCCAGATGCTCGCCGACGACCCGGGCGCCTACGAGAGACAGACGGAGCTCGCGTTTATCAGGGCTGTGCCGGCGACCTGGGACGACACGCGCGTGCTCAATGGCGTACCTGGCCGATACATCACGATTGCGCGGCGGCGCGGCAGCGAATGGTATCTCGGCGGCATCACCGATGACGAACCGCGCGAGCTGGAGATCTCGCTGAGCTTTCTCGACCAGGGCGGCT
>DASSSG010000463.1:0-13801 GCA_035708545.1 Bryobacteraceae bacterium
GATTACCCGACCATTCAGGTTCAGGCCTTTGTTCCCGGAGCGAACCCGGAGACGATGGCGTCCGCGGTGGCCACGCCGCTCGAACGCGAGTTCTCGACGATTGCCGGGATCGAGTCGATGAACTCGACGAACGGGCAAAGCAGCACGACAATTACGATTCAGTTCGCGCTCGAACGCGATATCGACGCCGCCGCACAGGATGTGCAGGCGGCGATTTCGAAGGCAGCCGGCCGGCTCCCTCCGAGCATGCCGAGACCGCCTTCATTTCAGAAGGTGAATCCCGCCGAACGGCCCGTCCTGTATCTGACACTCGAATCGCCCACGCTGCCGATGTACACGGTCAACGAGTACGCGGATACGAACATGGCGCAGCGCATATCGATGGTCAGCGGGGTTTCGCGCGTGCAGGTGTTCGGAGCGCAAAAATACGCGGTGCGCGTGCAACTCGATCCCGATCAGCTCGCCGCCCATAACGTCGGCATCGACGAAGTGCAGCGTGCCGTGCAGTCGAGCAACACGAATCTGCCGACGGGCCGGCTCGACGGCGAGAAGCAGGCGTTTACCATTCAGTCCTCCGGAACGCTGATGAACGCGGCCGCCTACCGGCCCATCATCGTGACGTGGCGCAACGGCTCGCCGGTGCGGCTGGAACAGCTCGGGCGTGTGATCGACAGCGTCGAGAACGACAAGGTGGCGGCCTGGTTCGACAACCGGAAGGCCGTCGTACTCGCCGTAGATCGCCAGCCCGGCACGAACACGGTCGAGGTAGTCAATCGCGTGCTCAGTCTGCTGCCGGCGTTCCGCCGCGAGATTCCGCCCGCCGTGCATCTCGACGTGGCTTTCGATGCATCGGAATCGATCCGCGGGTCGATTCGGGATGTCGAGTTCACGCTGGTGTTGACGATCGCGCTCGTCGTGATGGTGATCTTCCTGTTTCTCCGGAATCTGCCGGCCACGGTGATCGCCGGCTGCGCGGTTCCGTTTTCGATCGTCGGCACCTTCGCGGTCATGTATCTGCTCGGCTACAGCCTGAACAACCTGTCGCTGATGGCGCTGACGCTGTCGGTCGGGTTCGTCGTGGACGACGCGATCGTGATGCTCGAGAACGTCGTGCGCCACATGGAAATGGGCAAGTCGCGTATGGAGGCGGCGTTCGCTGCCTCCCGCGAGATCGGCTTCACGATCGTGTCGATGACCCTCTCGCTCGTGGCGGTGTTCATTCCGGTGTTGTTTCTGGGCGGCATCGTCGGGCGGCTGTTGCACGAGTTCTCCGTCACGATCGTCGTCGCGATTCTGATCTCGGGATTCGTGTCGCTGACGCTTACGCCGATGCTCGGGAGCAGATTCCTGCGTATGAGCCACACCGCTCGGCATGGGTGGTTGTATCACCTGCTCGAGGGAGGCTTCAACCGTCTCGCGCGCTGGTACGAGTGGTCGCTTCGCATCGCGATGCGGCATTCGTTCGTGACGGTTGCCGTAGCCGTGCTGATGTTCGCTGGCACGTTCTGGCTGTTCTTTACGATGCCCACGGGTTTCATCCCGAGCCAGGACGCCGGATTCTTCTTCGCGTTTACGATGGGCCCACAGGACACTTCGTTTGAAGCGATGGCGAAGCGGCATCATGCCGTTACCGAGATCGTGCGCTCCCATCCGGCGGTGAGAGGCACCGGCGGGTTCGTGTTCGCGGGCAATCGCGGAGTGCTGTTTGCGCGCTTTAAGCCGCGCGATCAGCGCGACAAGTCGGTGGACGAGACCATAGCGGAGCTGCGGCCCAGAGTCATGCAGGTGCCCGGCATTCTTACCTTCATGCAGAATCCGCCGCCGATCACCGTCAGCGGCCAGTTCGGCACCAGCGCGTATCAGCTCACGGTTCAGAGCACCGACCTGAAGGAACTGTATGCGTGGGCCCCGCAGATCATGGCGAGAATGCGGACGCTGCCGGGATTCGTGGACGTGAACACAGACCAGCAAATCGCCAGCCCGCAGGTGATGCTCGATTTCGACCGGGACCGCGGGCTTGCGCTCGGCGTCACGCCGCAGCAGATTCAGAACGCGCTGTTTACCGCGTTCAGCAGCCGCGAGGTCTCGACCATCTACGCGCCCGCCAACCAGTACTCGGTGATCATGGAAGTAGAGCCGCGGTATCAGCGGTCGCCCGAGTCGTTGTCGAAGATCTATGTGCGATCGTCGCAGGGTTCGCTGGTGCCGCTCGAAGCGGTGGTCCGCTCGACCCGTACCGTCGGGCCGCTGAGCATCAATCACTTCGGACAGCTTCCGGCGGTGACGCTGTCGTTCAATCTTGCGCCCGGCTTTTCGCTGGGACAGGCGGCGCAGAATCTGGACGCGGCGATTCGCGAAATGCGAATTCCGCCGACCATTACGACTGCCTTCCAGGGCACCGTCAAGGAGTTTCAGCGCTCCTTCCAGAACCTGTCGGTGCTGCTGATTGTCGCGGTGCTCGTCATCTACATCGTGCTCGGGATTCTGTACGAGAGCTTCATCCACCCGATCACGATTCTCTCCGGCCTTCCCTCGGCGGTGTTCGGCGCGCTGGTGACACTGCTGATTTTCGGCAAGGAGATCGATCTTTACGCGTTCGTTGGCCTGATCATGCTGTTCGGTGTCGTCAAGAAGAACGCGATTATGATGATCGACTTCGCCATCGCGGCGCGGCGCGAAGGCAGGAGTCCATACGATGCGATCTGGCAGGGGTGCCTCCTCCGCTTCCGGCCGATCATGATGACAACGGTTGCGGCGCTGTTCGGGACTATGCCTATAGCGCTCGGCTATGGCGAAGGCGCGGATGCGCGGCAGCCGCTCGGGCTCGCCGTGGTCGGCGGGCTCGTTGTCAGCCAGTTCCTGACGCTCTACATCACGCCGGTGATCTACTTGTACCTGGAGCGGTTCCAGAGCTGGTTACGCCGCGGAAAGCCGGCGGCGGAACGGGAACCGCAGCACGCGACGGTTGGCGCGTAAGGCGCATCTCGAAGAACTGCCGCCATTCGGAGCCGTCGCGCGACATCTCGCCTGTCTCGACCCACTTACCTTTGTCGTCGAGCCGGATGAAGTAGCGAATCTTCATGCCTGAGCCGCCCGGCACTTCGAAGCCCCATTCGAATCCGCCGTCACGGATCCGTCCGTCCGCCGTGAGCGCCTGACCGTTCGCCGTGTAGGCGCGGAACTGATACATCCTGGCGCGCGGATCATATGAGACAACGGCGAAGGCGTTGTGTACAGGTGTGCCGCTGCCGGCTTTTCGGTGATGCACGCCCTCGATCGTGAGAATAAGGCCGCCGAGTTTGCTCGCCACGCTTTCGCGGCCTTCAAATTCCTGCTTCTCGGGGCCCATCTGTATCCACCCGCCGCCGCGCCACTCGCCGAGGAGGAAATCGAGCTTCTTCATTTCCGCGAGCTGCCCCGCGGGCGGCGTTACGTTCTGTGCCAGAGCGGCAGTTGCGAGCAGCGTCAGGAGGGCAGCTTTCATGAGTGCGTGTCCTTGCAAGAGGGTACTCCGGATGCACTGAGGTGCAGCTTTTGCGCCGGTTACGCGTCCATCGATCAGAGGACCCTGATGGCTTACTCGATTCTCCGCCACTGTCAATCCTGCGGCGCTGCAAACCGCGTACCTGCGCGGCACCTGGCGGACACGGGCAGATGTGGATCCTGTAAGGCGGCCCTGCCGCCGCTCGACGCACTGATCGAGGCTGATCACCAGGCATTCGAGGAGATCGTTCGCGAGGCTCGAGTCCCGGTGCTGGTCGACTTCTGGGCCGACTGGTGCGGCCCGTGCAAGATGGCCGCCCCCGAAGTCGCCGCGCTCGCTCGCGAGATGGCCGGTCAGGCCGTGGTTCTCAAAATCGATACCGAACGCCACCCTGCCCTGGCGGCACGCTACCAGGTTCGGGGGATTCCGAATTTCGTTGTCCTCCGCGAAGGCCGCGTGGTGATGCAGCAGGCCGGCGTCGTTCCCCGCGCGCAGATGCGACGCTGGCTGGAACAAGCCAGGGCAGCTTGAGTCCGCTCCGGTCGGTTCGCCCCACGGCCCTGCGCTCGCCTGGCGAGCGTCCATTCCGCCGCGTACTTCTGTCCAGCGTGGAAACTGCGCTGAGCCGATCACAACACATGCAGGAAAATTATTCGCTAGCCGATCTCCCATGTCTCCTGTGACTTAGGAGAAAAACACCGCGCTGATCGCGACCTCCGCGGATCCGGCCGAATTCTACTCTCACAACAGAAGCGGATCGCTCCGCATTGAGTATTTGCGAGCTGCGCCAGCGCGCGGCCGCAATTTCTGGAGGACACCATGTCAGGTCGCATTGGCCCCGTTGCGGGTTTGCTTTCTCTCTTGATCGCAGGGGCGAAACTCGCCGCAGCAGCGCCCACGCTCACGACGGTTCAGGACACCCTGTACAAGGCAGACGGCACACGTTTCAACGGTGTCGCCTTCATCGAGTGGAGAACATTCGAAGCCGCCGACACCTCAAACGTGCCGACGCAGAGCCTGACAGTGCGCATTACCGAGGGCGTCCTGCGTGTTGCGCTCGTGCCCACTACGGACGCGAAGCCGACCGCGTATTACCGAGTTCGTTTCAATGCGGATGGACGTACGGAGTTCACAGAGTACTGGGCGGTGCCCCCGAGCGGCACGCCGGTGCGTCTCCGCGACATCCGCATTCCCGGCCCGCTGGCCGTTTCAAACCTACCCGTGCCCCCCATCAACACGGCGATCCTGATCCCCGATGTGGCCGGCCTTCGCGATGAGCTGGACAATCGGCCCGTGAAGGGCCCTGGCTTCACAGCGGGCCGCGTGACGATCGCCAATTCCGAAGGGGAGCTCGAATCCGTCGTCGGGGCAGTTCAGGACTGCGTGCGGGTGGACGGCAGCAGCGGGGCCTGCGGGGTGGCTAAGGCCGTGGCCGCGACAAGCGGGCGTGTCACGGTGCTGAACGCGATCGGTGAGCTCGCGACCGTAGCCGGCGCGACCACCGATTGCGTCCGCCCCGACGGCACGACGGGACCGTGCGGCGTCGCAAAAGCCGCAACGGCCGCCAACGGCCGCGTCGCACTGCTGAACACGGCCGGCGAGCTCGCGACCGTGGCCGGCGCGACGACCGATTGTGTCCGCCCCGACGGCACAACGGGACCGTGCGGGGTCGCAAAGGCTGCAACCGCGACCAACGGCCGTATCGCACTGCTGAACACGTCCGGCGAGCTCGCGACCGTCGCGGGCGCGACGACCGATTGTGTCCGCCCTGACGGCACGACGGGACCGTGCGGCCTCGTCAAATCGAGCGGCTTTACAACCGGCCGCGTGACGATGGTCAACGCGGCCGGTGAGCTGGCGTCAGTAAACGGCGCGACCACCGACTGCGTGCGCCCCGACGGCACGACTGCCCCGTGTGGGCTCGCAAAAGCCGCTGATTTCACCCCCGGCCGGGTCACGGTTGTGAATTCGAGCGGCGAACTCGCATCCGTGGCCGGAGCCGCCGGCGATTGTGTTCGTTCCGATGGCGGCACCCGGCCCTGCGCCGGCGGCGTTGTGTTTGTCGATGGCGAGACCCCTGGCGGTGTTATAGACGGTGCAAACGTCACGTTCACTCTCGCGTCCGTACCGGCGCCCGCCAGCAGCCTGCTGCTGTTTCGCAATGGGCTTCTGCTCAGACCGGGCCTGGATTACAGCCTCAGCGCCCAGACCATAACACTGAATACCGCATCGGCGCCCGCGCCCGCGGACACTCTCATCGCGAACTATCGGTTCTTCGACCCCGCGGCCGCCGGCACGAACTTCATCGATGGCGAGACCCCGGGCGGAAGCGTGAATGGGGTAAACAAGGTCTTTACGCTCGCGAATGCTCCGGCCCCCACCACCAGCCTGCAGGTCTTCCGCAACGGGCTGCGCATGAAATCAGGCCTCGACTATACGGCCGCCGGAACCACGTTGAGCTTTGTGGATGCCGCTGTCCCGCAATCGGGCGATGTGCTGCTGGTGTCCTACCGTTTCTGAGCCGTGAAATGAATTGCGCAGCATCCGGCACAGGTACTCGCAGCTACAGGGGACCAGGGAGTATCGATACAGTGTTTAAGGGAAACCCGCAGTTGCCGCTCTCTGGTACCCAGGACAGGATAGGTGTGGAAGCATCGCTGAAAGGGTATGCTCTCATGCGGCTGAAAAGGAGAATCGAGCGGCTTTGGCGCGATTGCCGCGCCCAGGACCTGGTCGAATATGCGCTGCTTGCCGGGTTCTTCTGTGTGGCAGCAGGAGCAGCGATCCCCTACGGCGCTGCCCCCCGCATTCGGGCAATCTTCGAGACGATCGAGACGCACCTGCAGCGCGTCATCGGAATGTCATAAATCGCGCGGCGTCAGTGGGGCTGCCGCGTTACTGCAGATACTTCCTGATATCAGGATTGAGCTGCGCCTGAACCTCGGCCTTGTCGAGATCTTCCCGAACCACCAGCCGGGGCGCCAGGTTATTGATCTTTTCCACCTTCTCGCCTTTGAGCGTTCGCACCGCCGCGATCACGGAGTCGTAGCCCATTTTGAACGGATGTTGCACCACGAGTGAATCGATCACGCCTGCGCGCAGATCGGCTTCGAGAGTGGGTCCGGCATCAAAACCAACCAGCTTGACCTTGCTGCCGCGCCGGCCCTTCAGCGCCTGCGCGGCGCCCACGGTGCTCGATTCATTGGATGCGAAGAGGCCGTCCAGATCCGGGTAGGCCGTGAGCATGTTCTCGGCCGCCCGCAGCGATTTCGCAAAATCTGCCTCGCCGTAGCGCTTGTCGACGATGTGAATGCCCGGATATTTCTGTTTGATCGTGTCTTCAAATCCCTCTTCCCGCGCCATTGTGGAACCGGCCCCTGCCTGCACGGCGACGATCGCGACCTTACCCTTCGCATTGAGCAATACACCCATACGATCTGCGGCTACGGCGCCGGCCTGATAATTATCGGTCGCCACCTGCGAAACGAACTGCTGCGTGTCGATCGGGGAGTCGAATATCACGACCGGAATTTTCTCGCGGCCGGCGCGCTCGACTGCGCTTACCATCGCGGTGCGATCGATAGGCGCAAGCACGATCGCGTCTACATGCCGGTTGATCATGGCATCGGCGATCTGAAGTTGCCCGTTGAAATCGGTTTCGGTCGAAGGACCATTCCAGATAATCTCGACGCCCGTTTCCTGCGCGGCCTTCACGGCTCCCGCATGCACCGATTGCCAGAAAATATGCGAGCGCCCCTTCGGGATCACGGCGATGACGCGCTTGCGGTTCCGATTGCAACCCGCAGCCGCGAGCGCAATGCTGCCGAACGCGGCGATGAGACGCCGCCGGGAGATCTCGGATTTCATTGCTCTCAGGACCGAAGACTTGCCGCGGGGATCTTCGCAATCAGATCCTGCAACTCGGACCGGCTCTCACTGCCGATCGTGAAGCAGTCGATACAGTCGAGCGAGAGCGCGTACTGGAGACACTCGTCGGCGTAATTGCGCAGCCTGCCGGCCCCGAGGATTTTCATGCCGATTACGCCCTTGCCCTTCTTCTTCATGTCGCGCAGCACGGCCTGCACGACCGCCGGGTTCTTGTCGTCCATGGCGACGCCTTTCGGGTTCATGCGCGCCAGGTCCACTTCCACCCAGGGCTCGTTTGCCGCGGTCTTCAGGGCTTCCATCGTGTGGCAGGAGACGCCTTTCGTACGCACGATGCCCCTGGCCTGCGCTTCGTCGATATAGTCCATCGCGCCGCGGCGCTGCTGGTTCCAGTTGCCGTCCATCATGCAGTGCAGCAGCAGGATATCGATGTAGTCGGTGTTGAGCTCGCGGCGGAAGCGGTCGAGGTCCGCCTTCATTTCCGCGGCGGTGCGCGCATGGGTCTTGCTGAGAAGCGCGACCTTCTCGCGCGGTACGCTCTTCAGCCCCTCGCGGATGTGCGGATGCGAGCCGTACTGGTCGGCCGTATCCCAGAACGTGATGCCCTGATCGTAAGCGGCCCGCAGGAGGTCGCCCAAGCCGCCGACGCCGAGCTTCCGCGTCTGGTTCGAGCTGCCGCCGGAGCCGTTCGTACCGGTGCCCATCGCGAGGCGGCTGAGCTCCACCTTGCGCGGCCCGAGTTTGATGCGGTCAGCCGCATTCAGCTTCTGCGTGCGCGCAAACAGATGATGTGGAAAGTGAGTGAGCGAAACGACGCCAGTCGCCGCGCCGGTGAGAAAGGTTCGCCGATCCATGCAAGAGCCTCCAGCTGCAACTATTATCCCCGCAGGTTGACACGCTCGTTACCTGTCTCTGCGTGTGCGCGTGCCGCGCCGTCCGGGTGCCCGACGCCGTTCGCGCACGTTCACTTCTTCTCCCGCGAGTCTTCAAGAAGCCTTCCATTGGGCGCCACTGTGATTTCGACGGCCTTCCTGCCGGCGGTTTCAAGCGAGATCTCGTAGCCTTCGAGCGCGTCTCGGCCATCCTTAACGGCCGTGACAGCCATGACTTCTTTGATTGCAGCCGCGGGATATCTGGTATCCACGGCCTTCCTGGCGGCGGCGGGCAGGTCCTTAATCGCGATCTCTCTTTCCCAGTTGTGAATCGTGCCGTCTTCCCAGATGTCCGCTTCAAACTTCCGGCCGTCCTGGAGGAACTCGATATCGTACAGGACGATGCCGCCTTCTTTCTCGGCGGTCCACTTCCGGATGTCGGGACGGGGAAACCTGGCCTTCAGAGCGTCCATCACTTTCCCCGGAATCTTGTCGAGGCCGAGCTTGCTTTTCTGGGGAGCGGCGGCGGCTGGGATCGCGAGCAAGCACGCAATGAGCACGGCTGTGAGGCGGCCCCGAATCATATAGAGATTCATCTGCTTCGCTCTGCCGGCAGAAACGGTGCGGCGCTGCCGCCTGAGATTTCTGCCCAGGCGGCGGTAATGACCAGCCAGCGTAACATACTGCGCGGCGACCCGCGCGGATCTCGAACGGCTTCACGAATCGATGGGGACGGGAACCGTTTGACGGGATTTTGCGTTCCTCGTAGCAATGGTGAGACGTCGAAGCGACGCAAGAGTACGCGAAGCGACAGTCTCGGCCCGGTACATGCGATGAAGCAGCATTGCCGAGTACGTGACTGGCAACCACAATTGCGTGTCGTTTTGAATCTAAAGCAGCTTGAACGGAGTAAGAATATGACAATGTCCTTTGCATTGAGCCGAATTCCCAGACATGCGTCTGTATTGGCACTATTGGCTGCTCCCCTTGTCGCGCAAACCGCCGACGGATTGACAGCGAAGAACGTGTCCATTGGCCAGGTCAACTTCAAAGGCCGGAGTGCAATCCAGGTTATCGCCAATCCGAACGCCCCCAATGCGAGTTCGTACGCCATAGTCAGGGACAAAGTGTTTCGTGACGGCACAATTGAAGTGGATCTGGCCGGCCAGCCCGCCGCCGGTGCAGGTGCTGGCGCGCGCGGGTTCATTGGTATCGCGTTTCGGCTCCAGCAGGATGGAAAGTACGAGTACATCTATCTCAGGCCCACAAACGGCCGAGCCGATGATCAAGTCAGGCGGAACCACTCGACGCAGTACAGTTCGCACCCCGACTTTGACTTTGCCCGAGCGCGGCAGGAAGCGCCTGAGAAATACGAATCGTACGTCGATCTGCAGCCTGGTGTCTGGACCCGGTACAAGATCGAAGTGGAGGGCCGCAAAGCGCGGCTCTACGTCCACGGAGCGGAGCAACCCTGTCTTATCGTCAACGATCTCAAGCTCGAGCCACGTGAAGGAGGAGTCGCATTGTGGGTCGGGCCAGGCACGGAGGGCTACTTCTCGAATCTGAAGATCACGACCAGGTAGCGTACGGCGCGCATTGGCGTGGCGCCCGTGGCGCACGCCGTGCGAATTGAACTGCGGTGAGGCTGCGGGCCGAGCGAGCTCAGCCTGGCAGAATCTTCGAGATGTCGTTATAGAGCACGAACACGACAACGAGCATCAGGAAGACCATACCCAGCTTGAATACGGTCTCTTTGAACTGCAGACTCAGATCGCGGCGCATGATCATCTCGACGAGCAGCAGCAGGATCAGGCCGCCGTCGAGAATGGGGATGGGCAGCAGGTTGAAAATCGCAAGGTTCAGGCTGACGTTCGTCATCAGCAGGAAGAACGTCAGCGGGCCCTCGCGCGCGGCTTCGCCGGACAGTTGTGCGATGCGGATCGGACCTTCGAGCGATTTCGGCGACATGCGGCGCTCGATGATGCCCTGAAGCAGCTTGAAAATCATCGAACCCATTCGCACGTTCTGTCGAATGGATTCACGCAGAGCGTCGGGGAAGGACAGGGCCGTGAACACGACCGGGCGTTCGAGCTGCACGCCCAGCATGTAACGCCCCCCGTCCTGGTCCGCATACGACGGTGTCACCGTGGTTTTGTACTCTTTGCCATCGCGCTTATAGACAACCTCGACGGGACGGCCGTCGCTCCCGCGGATGATGTCGTGCAGCCTGGCCGTCGAACGAACGCGCTTGCCATCGACGGCGATCAGGATATCGCCGCGTTTCAGTCCTTTCTTCTCGGCGTCCATGCCGGCCAGCAGGCCGCCGATCTGCACCGGGTGTTCGTCATCCCAACCAGCCGAACCGACGCCCGTCTTATCATCCAGTACGGGCGTGACCAGATAGTGGCGGCGCTCCCCGTTGCGCTCGACCGTCACCGAAACCTGCCGGCCCGGACTCGCGATCTCCTTCATGATCACGTCTTCCCAGACCGGATTCTCCACGTCATCGATCTGCACGATGCGATCGCCCTCCTGCATGCCGACTTTGGCAGCCGGAGAGTCAGCCCGCAGATACCCGATGGTCGCCGGCAGGTGCGCGTTCGCCGGCCGGGGGAACCGGAACATGAATAATCCCGTGAGCACGCCGACCGCGAGGATGATGTTCATCGCCGGGCCCGCGGCCGCGATGATCAGCCGCTGCCACCGCGGCTTCGAGGAGAACGCCCGAGGATCGCTCGCGGTTTCTTCGCCCGGCTGCTCGCCGGTCATTTTTACGTAGCCGCCGAACAGAATCGCGGAAAAACGAAAGTCGGTCTCGCCTTTGCGGAAACCAAACAGCCGCGGGCCGAAGCCGAAGCTGAATGCCTCGACCCGGACGTCGAAGAAGCGGGCAGCCCAGTAGTGGCCCAACTCGTGGATCATGATCATGATCCCGATCAGGACGAGAAGCCACCAGACGTTCTGTATGAAGACCATAAAAAGTTACGCTCGAACTGAGGCACGCCGCTCGATTGCCTGGCGCGCGGCAGCGCGGGACTGCTGATCTATTGCAAGCACATCACTGATGCCCGACGGGGTACGAACAGGCATTCGGTCCAACGTCTCCGATACCACCTCGGCGATCTCCGGGAAGGAGACGCGCCCGGCCAGAAAAGATTCTACAGCAATCTCATCGGCGGCGTTGAGCGTGCATGTAGCCGATCCTCCGGCCTTCTGGCATTCATATGCCAGACGCAGACAGGGAAAGCGGTCGAAATCCGGCGGCCGGAACTCCCACACCCGTCGGTCGCTCCAGTCGAGTCGCGGCACCGGAGCGTCGGCCCGCTCGGGCCAGGTCAGCGCGTACTGGATCGGCATCCGCATGTCGGTCGCCGAGAGCTGGGCGATGACGCTGCCGTCAACATACTCGATCATCGCATGAACCGTGGACTGCGGGTGCACGACCACTTCAATCTGTTCGGGAGTCAAATCGAACAGCCAACAAGCCTCGATCACTTCAAAGCCTTTGTTCATGAGGGTCGCCGAGTCGATGGTGATGCGCGGCCCCATCTGCCATGTTGGATGCTTCAGTGCCTGGGCGGGACGGATATTTGCGAACTCGGAAGCCGGCATATCGCGGAAGGGGCCGCCGGACGCGGTCAGAATGAGGCGAACCACTTCGCGGCGGCTGCCTGCGCGCAGCGCCTGATGCGCGCCATTGTGCTCGCTGTCGACCGGGATCAGCTCGGCGCCGGAGTCGCGGACGGCTTGCGTGAGCAGCGCGCCGGCGGAGACCAGCGCCTCCTTATTCGCCAGACCGATGCGCTTGCCGCAGCGTGCGGCTTCATAGGTCGCTTCCAGACCGGCGACACCGACAATCGCCGAGAGCACGAACTCAGCCTCCCCGGCCGTTGCTGCCGTCACGTAACCGGCGGAGCCGGCCAGCAGTTCCGGCCAGTCTCGCCTCGCAATGCGCACAGCCTCCAGTTTGTGTGCCAGCTGCTCGCGCAATTCGGCAGTTGCAACGACGGCCACCGCGGGACGGTGATCGCGAATCTGCTCGGCAAGCAGGTCGAGGTTCCTTCCAGCGACGAGGGCGAAGATGCGGAACCGGTCCGGCCACCGGCGGACGACGTCGAGCGTGGACGTTCCGATCGACCCGGTGGAGCCGAGCAAGGTAATGGAGGTCAACCGCTTCGATGTTACCACCCGGCTGCGAGCACAGCTCGCATTTCCATGCGGTCGCTGCTTGAATTTGGCTTTGGGTGCGTCGGGGAAAAGACCTGACCCTTGCGGGCGCCGGGGAGGATTGCTTCAGGGGTCTTTTCTATGAGGTTAGTCTCGCTTTGGTGGGAGTTGCCTCCCCGGCTTGATTCCAATAATAATATACCCTCTTGGAGAATGCAACTAAAAAACGTAGAAAATTCAAGAGCGGAGTTAATCGCAGGAAAACAAATGGCTTAGTCCTAAGAATCGCGACATGACCAGCGTCGGAAGTAGCTGGGTATCGTGAACACCACGACAAAGTGAACGCCAAACCGACCATCGCCTACGGTTTTCCGTAGAGTTCCGGTCTGCAGGCCTGTCGTACGCCTGCGGGCGACACTTGACAATGCAAGACTAAACTTTGATAATAGTGACAGGCTGAATCCAGCGGCGAATCCGCCGCTGAGTCCAAGAGTTTCCAGCAAAGTTTTCCCAGGAGGAGCTATGGGTAAGATTATCGGCATCGACCTCGGCACTACCAATTCGGTCGTTGCCGTCATGGAAGGCGGCCAGCCAGTGGTGATCCCGAACCAGGAGGGTGGCCGGACGACGCCTTCAGTTGCGGGCTTCACGAAATCCGGCGAGCGTCTCGTCGGCCAGGTAGCCAAGCGCCAGGCCGTGACGAACCCGGAGAACACAGTCTACTCGATTAAACGCTTCATGGGCCGGCGCTTCAACGAAGTGACAGAAGAGATGAAGCTGGTCCCCTATAAGGTCGTTCCGGGCGAGAACAACGACGCCCGCGTCGAGATTCAGGCCAGGAAGCAATCGCCGCCCGAGATTTCGGCCATGATCCTGAAAAAGCTGAAGGATGCGGCCGAGGCATATCTCGGCGAGAAGGTCATCGAGGCGGTGATCACGGTTCCTGCCTACTTCAACGACGCGCAGCGCCAGGCGACCAAGGATGCCGGCCAGATCGCCGGTCTCGACGTCAAGCGCATCATCAACGAGCCGACTGCGGCTGCGCTCGCCTACGGTCTGGACAAGAAGAAGGACGAGACGATCGCCGTTTACGACTTCGGAGGCGGTACGTTCGATATCTCGATTCTCGAGGTCGGCGACGGCGTGGTCGAGGTCAAGTCGACGAACGGCGATACCCACCTCGGCGGCGACAACATCGACCAGCGGCTGATCGACTGGATCGTTACCGAGTTCAAGAAGGAGAACGGCATCGATCTGTCGAAGGACCAGATGGCGCTCCAGCGCCTGAAGGAGGCGGCCGAGAAGGCCAAGTGCGAGCTCTCGACCACCCTGGAGACCGAGCTGAACCTCCCCTTCATCACCGCCGATCAGGCCGGCCCCAAGCATCTGACCC
>DASSSG010000464.1:0-4484 GCA_035708545.1 Bryobacteraceae bacterium
GCTTCACGCGCACGGGCCGCCGCTCGCGGTTGCCCTCCTCGCCGGTGTTGAGCGCACACGGATAGCGTTCGTGAGGCATCGGTTCGATGGTAGCGTGAGGCTTGTCGCGCAGCTTTTGCGCGTTCGAGTTCTGGTGCGACATTGCAGCCCGGCCGCCGCAGACGCGCTGCTGAGATTGGCGCGCCTATGAGCGGGGTATCGGTGCTCTCGTTTCTGCTGCCGCTGTCCTGGAGCGCGCGCGGCCACCGTGGGCCCGCATCTCAGCGCCGCGGCACTGTTCAGCTCGTCCAGCAGCGACCTGGTCCAACGGCGAAGAAGGTGCGCGGGCCGGCACCGGCGATTGGCAGCCCAGATGGCCCGAGCATCGCGGTCTCAACTGCCGAGCAGACAGAGGATGCCTTGTCTGGTTGACGCAAGTGCGGCGGTACGATGACCGTGGATGCCCGACATTCCTCCGGATGACCTTGCGCGCGCCCGCGCCATCATTGACCAGTTGCACGAACGGCTCGGCCTCGTGATCGAGGCGCTGCCGTACGATGCCGGCCTCGCCCTGGAGTTCGATCCGGAGCAGCCGGAATGAGCACCATCGCGGAGATGGGCCAAGCGCTTCGCGCACAGCACACTACATCTGTTCAGCTCGTAAGCGCCGCACTCGAAAAAGCGCATGACTGCCAGCCCGAGCTCAATACCTTCATCACTTTTATGGATGATCAGGCCCTCGAGCGTGCCCGCGTGCTCGATGAGGAAGTGGCGCGCGGGCGCATTCGCAGCCCGCTGCATGGGATCCCCGTCGCGGTAAAGGACAATCTGCTCACCGCCGGTATCCGCACTACCAACGGCACGCGTATCTTCGCCGATTACGTGCCGGACCGCTCCGCCGCCGCCGTTCAACAGCTCGAAGCAGCCGGCGCGGTGATCATCGGCAAGACGAATCTTCACGAGCTCGCGTATGGGATCACCTCGAATAACCCGCACTATGGCGCTGTCCGCAACCCGCACGATCGTGCGCGCGTTCCCGGCGGTTCGAGCGGCGGCTCCGGCGCCGCCGTGGCAGCAGGTATCGTGCCGGTTGCGCTCGGCAGCGATACGGGCGGCTCGATCCGAATTCCGGCGTCCTTCTGCGGCTGTTTCGGTCTGAAGCCGTCGTACGGTCTGGTCGACAGGACAGGATGCATGCCGCTCGGCCTGACGCTCGATCATGTGGGGCCGCTTGCCGCTACCGTGCAGGATGCAGCTCTGACGATGCAGGCACTCTGCAGGCTCGAGCCCGAGCGCGGCGCCTCCGCCGCTCCTCTGCGTATCGGCTGGCCCGAGAACGGCTACTTCGATGCCGTCGATCCCGATGTCGCCGCCGCTATCGAAGAGGCGGTCAGGGCGCTCGGCGCGACTCGCATCGCGGTCGTGGTGCCCGAACTCGAGGCGCTGAACAGCGTCGCCCGTGCGATCCTGCTCGGCGAAGCAGCAGCGATCTACGGCCGTTATCTGCAGGCGACCCCCGAGCTCTTCGGTGACGACGTGCGCGCGCTTCTGCAGCAGGGGACGCTGCTTGCGGCCACGGATTACGTCAATGCCCAGCGCGCGCGCAGGCAGTTCATTCGGGAGTTCCGCGCGCTGTTCAGCGGCATCGACGTTCTCGTCACGCCGACGACACCGAATGTTGCCCCGCTGATTGGAGAGGACAAGGTCAGCATCGCCGGCCGTGAAGAGGATGTACGCCTCGCCTCGACGCGGCTCGTGCGCGGTATCAATGTTCTCGGTTTCCCCGCGGCCTCACTCCCGTGCGGGATGTGCCCTACGGGATTGCCGGTCGGCATGCAGATCATCGGTCCGCCGGGGGCGGATGCAGTCGTGCTGCGTATCGCCGCAGCTTTTGAACGTGTGATCGGCAATCAGCCTGGTACGTCGGCTTAGGTTCCAGGGAACTTATTACTCCTGTCTACAGGGTTTCCCTAAACCGTTCTCCCACTCTGCGCCTAAACTCCGAATGCGGTTCCTGACGATTGTAACCGCAGGATTCCGCCAGTGAAACCGACTACTCTCTACGTCTGCGAATCGCAGCCAATTGTGATTGCGGGCCTCCGCGCTGTTCTCGCCGACGCGCCTGACGTGCAGTTGGTGGGTCATTCGTTCGATCCCGCTGAGACGCAGGTCGCGATCGGCAGGGTGGCTCCGGATGTCGTGCTGCTCGGGCATTCTCACGTGGGGCGAACGCTTCTTGCCGACCTGCAGAGAATCGCCAGCGGCTCACCGACTGCCGTCGTTTTGTGGGTCACCGAATTTCCCGACCTCGACTGTCTGCGTGCCCTGCAAATGGGCGCGAAGGGCGTGATCCGAAAGAGCGCGCCGGTAGAACGGCTGCTCGAGTGCCTGCGGGCGGTCTCCGAAGGCCAGATCTGGCTTGAAGACACGAATGCCGAGCGTCTGCGCAAGCAGCAACGGCGCACGCTGCCGCGAATGACGCCTCGCGAACGTCAGATTGTGGAGCTCGTCTGCCGGGGCATGAAAAACAAAGAGATCGCGGCCGAGCTGTCGATCACGCCGGGTACCGTCAAGGTGCATCTTATGCACATCTTCGAAAAAGCCGGCGTCAAGGACCGCTTTCAGCTCGCGCTGCAGGGGCGGCAGATTCTCGGATTCGAGGGGTCACCACCGGAAGAAGGCGAGCCTCCGAACGAAACGATAGAAGACGTCATTGCCACCAACTGGTAAACGTCTGAGCGCGCATGGCCACAGCCGAACCCGCAGTCACCCGGCTCGAGGAGCGGTCTGGCGGCGCGGCGCCTGCACGGGGACCGCTCGTCTATAGGCTGCTCGTTCCGTCGCTCTGCGACATTTTCTTCATCACCATCATCTGCTGGCGTTTTCTGCTGGGCGAGGGCTGGACCATCCTGCTCATGGACGGCGACACCGGCTGGCACATCCGGGCGGGCGAGTGGATGCTCGAGCACGCGCGTATTCCCACCGCCGACCTGTTCTCGTTCAGCAGGCCGGGCGCGCCGTGGTTCGCGTGGGAGTGGCTGACCGACGTTGCTTTCGCGGCCCTGCACGGCTGGGCCGGGCTGAAAGGCGTCGTGCTCGTGTCTGGTCTCGTGATCGCAGCGTGGACCACCGTGCTGCTGCGGCACGCGATGTGGCGTGGCGCGAATGCTTTCGCCGCGCTCGGACTCGCAATGGCTGCGTTCACCGCCGCGTCGATGCATTTTCATGCGCGCCCGCACATTACCACGCTGTTGCTGGTTGCGATAACTGCCTGGGTGCTGGACCGCGATCGCCGGCAGCACACCCGTGCCGTCTGGGCCCTCGTGCCGCTCGCCGGTCTCTGGACGAATCTGCATGGCGGCTGGCTCGTATTGATCGTGCTCGTCGGCCTCACCGCGGCTGGCACCGCGATCGAATCATGGTTGACGGGCGACCGGTGGATGGGCGCGCCGTTGCGCTACCTCCTGCTTCTGGGTTTGTGTTCGCTTGCGACGCTCGCAAACCCGTACGGCCCGGCTCTGCACGGCCACATTTTTCGTTATCTGCGGGAGGACTGGATCAGGAAGGTCGTGGGTGAATTTCAGGCTCCGAGCTTTCGCGGCGAGGCGATGGCGAGCTTCGAGCTGCTTCTGATTGCCGGCCTCATATCAATCGTTCCTCTGCTGCGCGCGCGGCGCGTGACCGAATGCCTCTGGCTGATTTTCTTCGCGCACGCGGCGCTCACGTCGGCTCGGCATGTGACCGTCTACGTCACGCTGGCCGTTCCTGTCCTCGCCGCGGCCGCTTCGCAGGGGTGGCGCCGCTGGATCGAAACACGGCCGCTGCATTCCGCGCCCCGGATTCTCGAGGGCATAGCTCACGACCTCGCCCCGGGGCTGGGCCGCATCAGTGGGGCGACGGCGCTGTTTGTGGTGATTCTGATCGCCGGAGATGGCGCCTGGCTGAAGTGGCCTGTCGACTTCCCCGCGGAGTTTTTTCCGACCCGCATCGTCGCGGAGCATGCTACCCGCCTCGCAAATTCTCGAGTCCTCACAAAGGATCAGTGGGCTGACTATCTGATCTACCGCTCGTGGCCGCGGCAGAAGGTCTTCTTCGACGGCCGCAGCGACTTCTATGGCCAGCAGCTATGGACGGCCTATGACGACATGGCTACCGGCCGATCGAACTGGCGGGAGCAGATGACCCGCCACGGAATCAATCTGGTGCTCGCGCCGGCCAGGTGGCCGCTGGCTACGCTCCTGAAAGAAGCGGGTTGGAACGCGCTCGCAGATGACGGAACTGCAGTTCTGCTCGCACCACCACGCGTAGCATACAGCGCAAATACTACGGACTCTGGTACTCGGATCTCCGGTGTTATCCCAACGCCGTTCGGGGCTGAAACCCGTAACGCCAGCCTAATGAAAAAAAGTTTGAGCGCCGAAAGTACTAGGAGAGAACCAGCCGCATGAGCCGCGCTCGAACACTTGTGAGGAGGAGGGAATCCACCCGCACATTACCTGCGGGTG
>DASSSG010000465.1:0-2913 GCA_035708545.1 Bryobacteraceae bacterium
CGGCTTCGACGTAGTCGACGCTCAGATCCGCGATACGCATGTACCGCTGCCGCGCATTCCGCCGGTCCGTGGGACGATTGGAACGGAGCTGCACTGGGATGGATTCAGTTTTCGGCCGGAACTCGTGCTGGCGAACCGCCAGTGGCAGATTTTCCCGACTGAAACGCCGACCGCTGGTTACGCACTCTTCAACGTCGGTGCGACATGGACGCGCGCCGGCCAGCATACGATGCATGTCATCGGCGTGAACTTGTTCAACGCCGGCGACCGCCTCTGGCGGAATCACCTTTCGTTCATCAAGGAGCTGGCGCCGGAGATCGGACGAGGTGTGCGCTTCAGCTACACGCTGAACTTCTACTGACCAGACTGTGGGTTTAGCGGTCGGGAGTTGTTGCAACGCTTTCACGCAGGGCCCACCATGTGGCTTGAACATGTTCTGCCTCATACGGTGAGGGTTTGGCCGTTGAAGTCCGGTCCTCGGAACGCAGGGTCGCGGCCCCACGGCGAGGGCGGTAGACCGTAACGCCGTATCACAGGCTCAACGTCCGCGTCGCCAAACGAGACGGCACGCGACGCCGGCGCGACGTTGCGGCCAAACCTGGTGCTTCGAGGCTGACCGAACTACTACCCAAGCCCGAGCCGACCTGAGGACGACGAGACTCCACTGCCGATGCGAGCAGTCGTACTCACTCGCCGTGGAAGTAGTCATTCGTCGCCTGGCGCGCCCGCGAGACGTCGTCCCCCCATCACTGGTGATTTCGGCGAGGTTGTTCAGAAAACGAGTTTCGCGCCGAACTGAAGCTGCCGCGCAGAGGTTAAAGTCGACGTGATGCGCCCGGCGCTGCCCACAGGTCCCGAGCTCGAAAACACCGTGCGTTGCGTGGGAATTGCGAAGTTCGGCCGGTTCAGAGCGTTGAACATCTCGGTCCGAAACTGCAGGCCGACGCGCTCGGTGATGCGGAATCGCTTGTTCAGCGACAGATCCACCATGACGAGTCCCGGTCCGATCAGGGTGTTTCGGCCGAGGTTCCCATAGAATCCTTCCGCCGGCAGTGCAAACGCGGTCGGGTCATAGTAGCGGTCGGGCCCGCCGAGTATCGGATTAGCACTTCTGCCGGCGACGAGGTCAGGCCGCTGCGGGGACGTACCGGCCTGAAAGCGCGCCCGTGCGCGATCGAATCCAACGACAACCGAGAACGGATTGCCCGACGCCATCGTTGTGACCGCGTTCCACTGCCAGCGAGCGCCGAGCCAGCGCGGTCCCGGCAACGCGGGAACGTCCCAGCTCAGATAGCTCGCAAAGTAGTGCCGAACGTCGTAGTTGGAGAGCCCGCGCTCGGCCTTGCGGCTGTCGGGATCCTGCGGCAGATCGTTGTCCCCGCCCTGCGTCACCGTCACCGAGCCGTCGTCGATGTTCCGGGAGAAAACGTAGTTCAGACGGACCAGCAGTCCTGCGCGAAGACGCTGCGCAAATGACGCCTGCAGCGAGTTGTAGACTGACTGCCCATCGGTGACTTTGTACCGGATGCCGGTGAAGTTCGGGTTGCGCGGAGCGGACGTGGCCAGAAAGAACTTGCGGCCGTCCGGAAGGATCTGCGGAATCGCCTGATTGCCGTCGATGAAGCGCACGAGATGCACTCCGCGTTGCCCGGCGTAACTCAGCGTTACTACACTCGCGCCGCTGAGCTGGCGCTGCAACGTGAAGTTGTACTGCATCGTGTATGGGTTCGAGGGATGATACTCGAGCACGTCCTGCCGCCCGAGAATGAACCCCGGACTCCCGGCGAGCGTATCAGCGCGCGGGAACACCGGGTTTCGAATGCTGCCCAGACTGTAAAACGGCGGCTGCCGGTTTCCCGAATTCGTGTAAAAGTCGGTCCAGAGCGGGTCGTAGAACATACCGAATCCGGAACGAATGCTGGTCTTGCCGTCGCCGAACGGATCCCATGCGAGGCCGAACCGCGGAGCAAAGTTGAAATTGGATGGATTTTCGTACAACTCACCGACGGTGGGCTGTGCATCGCGCAGCGGGTCCCGCAGGTTTGCCAGCAGGCCCCGGGCCTCACTCGGATTACTCACACGTTCGTACCGAAGACCGATATTGATGGTGAACCGCCGCGCGAGCTGGATGTCGTCCTGCACGTAAGCGGCAGTCATCGACTGCCTCCAGTCCCGGTTCAGCTCGGAACCGGGCAGCGTCAGCTCGACCGCCGCGGCGCGCGCCTGAAGGAAATCGATGAGCCCGTTGAATTGATAGAAGCCGTACGGCGACTGTGGACGGCTCGCCGGCAGACGATAGAAGCGATGATCGAAGCCGAACTTCAGCGCGTGACGTCCCCTCGTCCACGACAGATCGTCGCTGAACTGGAACAGCGACATCGTCGAGAACGATGGCCCGAACCGGCTGGGGCCGATGGAGAACAAACCAGTGACGGAAATCTGCCCGAGCGGCTGACCCGGGAAGAACGACAGTGCCGGGTCGGGTTGCCGCAGGAAGAAATTGCTGTTTTCAAGGTGCGACCGGTTGTAGCTGAAGCGGAACGTGTCCAAAAGCCGCTCGCTGAACACGTGGGTCACGTCTGTGGTGAAGTACTGATTTCGCGACTTCGTGTCGGCGCGCACCAGGCGAATTCCGTCCGGGATTGCGACCGTGGCGTTGTCGTACGTGTAGCGCAGGAACACTGAGGTCGCGTCGGAGAAACGGTGGTCGACGCGGGCGGCGACGAAATCCTCATCGGTTGCCTGCGACGCCTGTGAAACAAACTCTCCGGTACCGTCTCCGAAGCTTCGCTCGTTCGGCAGCGGCACCAGCTGGAGATAAGGAGGTACCGCAGGATTCACTTCCACTTGGGGCCGGTTTGGGAATATCCCGAGACGCGCGTTCGCATCGGGCACGATGGTTCGGTTCGTCAT
>DASSSG010000466.1:0-14681 GCA_035708545.1 Bryobacteraceae bacterium
GGGCGCCCTGCCCGGAAACGTACACGAAGGAGCCGGCGCGTATGCCGGGCGAATGCGTCCCGCCGGACTGCAGACCCGGCGGGAAGATCGGCTGCAGGTCCGCGGCCGGCGCAAGGAGAGCGGCGGCCAGGAGGGTGAGCCTCACGAGGATCGCTGCTGCCGTTCGCGCCGTTGCTTTGCCCAGCCGTCCTTGTTGGTTTGGCGCGAGCGCCCGATCGCGAGCGCGTCGGCGGGAACAGCCTGAGTCACGACCGAACCGGCTGCCACGTAGCTGCCCGGCCCGATCTCGAGCGGCGCCACGAGGGTCGAATTGCTTCCGACAAACGCACCCTCACCGATACTCGTGCGATGCTTGACAGCGCCGTCAAAGTTGCAGGTGATGGTACCGGCGCCGACATTCACGTCGCTGCCGATTTCGGAGTCGCCGAGATATGCGAGATGACCGGCTCGCGCGCCGGCGCCCATGCGCGTGTTCTTGAGCTCGACAAAGTTGCCGATGTGCGCGGCCGCGTGGACATGCGAGCCGGGGCGCAACCGCGCGAACGGGCCGATGGTAACGTCAGCCTCGATGACGGACTCCTCGATCACTGTATAGGGCGCGATCGCCACACGGCTGGCGACGCGCACGTTCCGCAGCACGGAGCCGGCTCCGACCCGGCAGTTCTCGCCGATGTGGGTCGTGCCCAGAATGCGGGCGAACGGCTCGATTACGGAATCCATACCGACCTCGACCGCAGTGTCGATCGTGACGGTCTCGGGCCGCTCGATGGTGACGCCGGCGAGCATCAGCTCGCGGCACCTGCGTTCTCGGAAGATACGATCCACCTCGGCGAGCTCGACGCGCGTGTTGATGCCGAGCAGTTCGGTCGCATCGGGGTGCAACATCGCTCGAACCTCATGTCCGGCGCGGTTGAGAATTTCGACAATATCCGTGAGGTAGTACTCTTTCGAGACGGGGTTCGGCTGGATCTCGGAAATATGTTTCCATAACAGCGCGGCGTCGAAGCAGTAGATGCCGGAGTTGATCTCGCAGATGTCACGCTGCTCAGGGGTCGCCACTTTGTCTTCGACGATGGCAAGCACGCGGCCTTTACCGCCGGTTATGGCGCGGCCGTAGCCGGCCGGGTCCTCGAGTTTCGTTGTGATCAGGGCGGCGGCGGCGCCGGAGGCGCGGCGCTGCTCGATGAGCCGGCGCACGGTGTTAGCGGACAGCAGCGGCCCGTCGCCATAGAGCAGGACCAGATCGCCGCGCGCACTGCCTGCCGCCTCACGGCAGGCGATGAGAGCATGCCCGGTTCCGAGCTGCTCGGTCTGCTCGACGAAACGCACGCCGCGGCCGGCAACGCGCGCCCGCACCTGTTCGGCCTGGTGGCCGACAACAACGATCACGCCATCCGGCCTGGCGAGCTGCAGCGCCGAGGCGACAACATGTTCGATGAGCGTCAGACCGCCCGCCTCATGCAGCACCTTCGCTTTGCGCGACTTCATTCTGGTGCCCAGGCCGGCGGCCAGAATGACCACGGTCAGATCGTTCATGGAACCTCGTGATTATTACGCCGAAGCGAGCTGCGGCCGCCGGAGCTGGCGAGAGCGTGTGGCAAGCTGGATGGCAACCTGCGCGGCGGTCGCCGGATCGTGGCGGAGCTTGTCGGATTCGGCTGCCATATCGACCTTTATCACCTTTACGCCCATATCGATGAGGCGCGGGATATCGTGCTCGACGGGGAGCGCGTGCTGCGCCGCGTACCGCTCCAAAACCGCCGGTGTGAGCGGCCGCGAGTTCAGGATCGCAGTATCTATGAGCGGGCCGCCGGCGTGGTCGTGAATGGCCGCCACATGATCGGCTGCTGTGAAGTTGATGGTTTCGCCGGGCTGCCACATGAGATTCACAAAGTAGGCTTTGATCGCAGGCGATGCGGCGATCGCCTCAGGAATGCCACGGACGAGCACATTCGGCACGATGCTTGTGAACAGCGAGCCCGGTCCGAAGGTGATCAGATCCGCCGCGGCGATTGCTTCGAGGGTCTGCGGGAGCGGCTCGCAGGGCCCAGGACCAAGCCGGATGCGTTTGATGCGACGCGTGCTGCGGCTGATACGGGTTTCTCCGCGGACGATGCGCCCGTTCTCGAGCTCCGCTTCGAGTGTCACATTCGCGGCCGTCGACGGATAGATGCGGCCGCAACTGGCGAGAATCTCCGAGGAAAGCTGGACGGCGGACGCGAAATCTCCGGTCAGATTCGTGAGCGCGGTGAGAAACAGGTTGCCGAAGCTGTGGCCCTTGAGCCCGCGACCATTCTCGAACCGGTATTGAAACAGGCGGGACAGCAGCGCCTCATCTTCCGACATCGCGACCAGGCAGTTGCGAATATCGCCCGGAGGAAGCACGTCGAACTCGCGGCGAAGCCGTCCGGAGCTGCCGCCGTCGTCAGTGACCGTCACGACGGCGGTGAGCGCGATATCGCTCTCCGGAGATGCGCCTCCGCCGAGAATGACCTGCTTGAGACCGTGGAGCAGAGTCGACAGGCCCGTACCGCCGCCGATCGCGACGATCCGCAACGGGTCCGAGCCGGTCCGCTCTCTCATCGAGTTTAGAATCGCACAGCCATGGTGTCTCGCCAAGGAGGCGCAGGTACCGAAACCGCGGGGGCCTGTGGAAATTCGAATTTCTGAGGTACCAGTACGCTGGGTAGCCACGTTCTGTGGGGCCACGCGCTCGCGAGTGTTCCTTTCCAAGTAGTCAAGTGGCTGGAATCGGGTGGTAATCTCAGCTGAACTCTCCCGGTTGCTCCTCAGTGCCGGCCGCGGACGTGATCCCAGGCGTGGCGGATTATATCCTTCGTTTTTTCCCAGCTGTTTGGCCGGCTGGTCTCCCAATGCCGGCGAGCATCCGCTTCGACATCGCTCCAATCCGCGGATGAATAACGGCCGTTGACGGCGAGACTGCTGCCAAAACGCCAGGCATCGCTGAAGTCTTCCCAGCTGCAATGCGCTCGCCACTCGCTGTCGTATAGCTGCCGGACATGCGCGTCGGCGAGGTCCGGGGCGGCGCTTTGATCCGGATCGTAGAAACGGACATTCGTGCGTCCGACGGCGAGATTCACGGGGGGCACGGGTCGCTCGACGGCCGCGGCGCCACGGCGGCCTTCTTCGCCGAACTCGTGCGCCTGGGTGTGGGGATCGGAGGCGCGGCGCGCAGTCGCTGCGTGCGGTTGTTCGGAACGCTCGTCAATGTCGATCGCACCATGGCGGCTGAGGATCGATTCCACGCGGTCGGCATCGGCATCGGCGGCCTGAATCGCTACCAGCGTGTGGCCGCGCCGAACGGCATCCTGGTACTGCTCGGCGTGTTCGGCAGGCACACCCATTTTTGCGAGCCCGCCGATCAGCCCGCCTGCGGCAGCACCGAGGCCTGCCCCGGTCAACGCGGCGGCGATCGGGCCGGCAGCGACAATCGGGCCGATCCCGGGAAGAGCGAGCGCCGCGATGCCGAACATCAGCCCGGCGGCTCCGCCCACCGCCGCTCCCGTGCCGGCACCCGCGGTGAGCTCGGTGGTCTCATCCACGGCCACAGGCGAGCCCCGGTCGCGAGTACGCTCGGCGGCGATGACGCTCACTTTATCCTGGGGCAATCCGTTGCTGGCCAGCTCGTGAACGGCGGATTCGGCCTCATGGTAGGTGTTGAAGACACCGATGACAGTCTTCGGCATAGGCGCATTGCTCCGGGAGGCTACGGGGCAATCGGCCTGCCAGACGGGCGGGGCTACGAATCAGTGAGTTACGGACAGGCGGCGTGTAGAAAATACAGCCCTGAGAGGGATGCCTTACGCCACTGCAGCTTATGTTCCTACTCGTCGTCGTAGACCGATACCGCTTCCAGGTCCTCGGCCTCAAACACCTGATCGCAGTCCACGCAGTGAAGGTAGTCCACTCCGTCCCGGCGAGCGATCATCTCGGTCCGGTCGTGCTTGCAGGGCGTATCCATACGAACTACTGAAACCGTATTTTATGGAGATCATGCTGGTTGTCAAGCCCTGTGTTTGCGGGGAAAGCGGGCCTGACGGCCAGCGCACGGGAGACCATTCCGGGCGACAGCAGAATCCCGGGGCAGGTGCGGAATCTCTGCTCTGTTGTGAGCACGGGGCGCATGTGAGCCGGACGGCATTTGCGCTTTCGTTCCAGTTTTGCGATGGTCTCCTGAGGAGGATCCATGTTTACTGTCTCGACGTGGAGGGGGTCCGCTGCCGGCGTGATCCTCACCATACTGATGGGGCTCACTGCAGGAGAACCAGCAGCCGCACAGGTACTATATGGCTCGATAACGGGCAATGTGTTTGACCCGAGCAACGCGCCGATTCCGGGCGCGACCGTGGTCATCACGCACAAAGAAACCGGGCAGACGCGGCAGACGGTGACGAATGACGCGGGGTTCTACAACATCCCGACTGTGGCCAGCGGAACGTACGAGGTTCGTGTAACCAAAGAGGGTTTTCAGCCCGCGACGAGGTCCGATGTGCCGGTGACGATCAACTCTGTCGCCCGAGTCGACCTCACGCTCGCCATCGGCGGAGTAGTCGAGTCGGTGCAGGTGACGGCGTCGGCGGCGCTGCTGCAGACCGATCGCGCAGAGGTGAGGCAGGAGATCACGACGAAAGCTCTGACCGACCTGCCGGTGCCGCCCGGCCGCAACTACCAGCAGTTGTTCCGCAATATCCCCGGATTCAACCCGCCCGAAAACGCACACTCGGTTCCTTCGAATCCCTCGCGGTCGCTGCGATACAACGTCAACGGCGCGAGCGCAAGTTCGAACGACGTGCGGGTAGATGGGGCGAGCCAGTTTAACGTGTGGCTCCCGCACATCACTGCCTATGTGCCGTCGCTGGAGGCGATCGAGACGGTGAACGTGGTGACGAACAATTTCGATGCCGAACAGGGACTCGCCGGAGGATCGGCGGTCAACGTCCAGATAAAAAGCGGTACGAACGAGATGCACGGGTCGGCCTTCGAGTATCACAACAATAACCACACGAAGGCGCGGCCGTTCTTCCTGCCCTCGAATCAGGGCAAACCCAAATGGGTGTACAACCAGTTCGGCGGCACGCTGGGCGGACCGATCATCCGGAACAAGGTATTCTACTTCGGCAGTTTCGAGAGCACTTTCGACCGGCAGTTCGCGGCGCGAACAGGATTGACGGTGCCGACCGCGGACATGCGCCGCGGAGATCTCTCGGCCTCGCCGAATCCCGTGTTCGATCCGCTGAGCAGCAGCGATCCGGCCACACGGACGCCGTTTACCGGCAATCTCATCCCGCAGGAGCGGATACACCCGATCTCGCGCAAGATCCTCAACATGTGGCCGCTGCCGAACGTGCCCGGCGATCTCACGAACGACAACTTCGTCGCCACGGCTCCGTTCCGGAACGACAGGTATACCGGAGACGGCAAGATCAACTGGACGGCCAGCGAGAAGCTCAGCATGTACGCCCGCGTGAGCGTGCTCCGCTATGAGATGTTCAACAAGGAATCCTTTGGCGAGTGGGGCGGTCCGGAGGTCAACTCCTCAGCCGCGAATCCCGGAACGGGCTTCGGCGGGACTTACAGCGGGACCATCGCCGCCACTTATGTTGTGACGCCGAACTTCATCATCGACGGGAACTATGGGTACACGCTCATGGACACCAACGTCGAGCAGGGCCGGCTGGACGAGAAGCTCGGTCTGGAGTTTCTGGGCCTGCCCGGGACCAACGGCCCGCGGCGGTTTGAAGGGGGCATGCCGAGGATATCCGTAAGCAGCTACGCGAATATCGGGATCGATAAAGACTACATGCCGTACTATCGGCACGACCCGCAGCACCACTGGGTGGCGAACGCGAACTGGACGAAGGGCTCGCACAACATTCGCTTCGGGTTCGACATCGCGCGGCAGAGCATGAACCATACGCAACCGGAGTTCGACGGCGCCGCACACGGCGCACAGGGCGGCTTCACATTTGGCAACGGTCCGACGCTGCGGCGGGGAGGCCCTTCGGGGAATCAGTGGAACTCGTTCGGGACGTTCCTGCTCGGCCTGCCGACCAATATCGGCCGGATTCTTCAGGTGCCCGATACCTACACAACTCGGACCTCAATGCAGAGCCTGTTCGTCCGCGACCAGTGGCAGGTGAATCACAAGCTGACGCTTTCACTGGGGACCCGCTGGGAGTATTTCCCGGTCCCGAGCCGCGAGGATCGGGGCATCGAGCGGTACGACTTCGCGAATAACAAGATGCTCATCTGCGGCGTCGGACAGGTGCCCGAGGACTGCGGCGTCAAGGTCAGCAAGAGGCTGTTCGCGCCGCGGCTGGGGTTTGCGTGGCGGGCGACGGAGAGCTGGGTGGTGCGAGGCGGTTACGGAATTACCATCGATCCTTTCAACCTCGCGCGGCCCCTGCGCACGAACCATCCACTGCTGGTCGCGCTCAACATCGCGCCGATCGATACAAGCTACGGATGGACGAGCCGCTTCGAGCAAGGTATTCCGGCCATTCCGACTCCCAGTCTCGGCAATGGAATCATCGATGTTCCGAACGCCGTGGCCGTGAATGCGCCATACGAGAATCACCGCCGCGGCTATGTTCAGTCCTGGAATTTCGTGGTGCAGAAACAGATTGCGCCGAGCTGGTCGGCCGAGGCGGGCTATGTGGCTACCCGGCAGACAAAGCAGCTCGGGTTCCTCGATTTGAACGCCGGACAGATTCCGGGAGCCGGGCGCAATGGGCAACCCTACTTCGCCCGGTACGGGCGCACGGCGCAAACCAAGGCCGTGCAGCCGATCGGCACGAGCAAGTACAATTCGCTGCAAACGCGGCTGACACACCGGTTCGCGAGCGGTTTTCAGACCTCGGTGGCATACACCTTTTCCTCGGCGGTCGGCCTTGCGAACGTAAACAACAGCGACGACGAGCCACGCATCAAGGCGGTGGCGTTTTATAACCTCAACCGGGCGCGGCAGAACATCGACCGCCCGCACAACTTCTCGACGAGCTTCCTCGCCGAGCTGCCGTTTGGGAAGGGCAGGAAGTGGGCGACCAATGGCCTGGCGCGGGCAATCGCGGGAGGCTGGCAGGTAAACGGCCTGCTCAGCATGTACTCGGGTTCGCCGTTCAGCGTGACTGCCGACGGCGCCGGACTCGCGATGCCGCGCAATGACCAGCGCGCGGATCTGATCAAGCCGCAGGTAAAGAAACTCGGGGGAACGGGCCGTGGCCAGGCCTTCTACGACTGGACGGCCTTCGCGCCCGTGCCTTCGAGCGAGGCGCGGTTCGGCACCGCGGGCTACAACATCCTGCGCGGACCCGGCCTCGTGAATCTCGACATGGGAGTGTTCCGCGAGTTCACGTTCACCGAACGCGTCAGCATGCAGTTCCGCGCGGAAGGATTCAATGTGTCGAACACTCCGCACTTCAGCGACCCGAGCGGCAACATCTCGAATCTCCGGCTCTACCCTGACGGGACGTTCCGCAGCGGCGTTTTCGAAGTCGCCGGAGTGCGCAACACGGGCCGAGAGGGCGTCGACGAGCGGGTGTTCCGCTTCGGTCTGCGGTTCGGCTTCTGAGAAGGCGGGGCGGCCGAAGACGCACGCGTCAGCGCGCGAGCCGAAGGGCGCGACGTATGCCCGGCGGCCGCTCCGACATCATGATGCTGAAGTTCTGCTCCCAGCTGGCGATCGCGACGTGCTTTGCGTCCGGGGAGATGCCGAACGACTCGGTGGCGGTGTCGGGATCGAATCCGCCCAGAACGCGCCGGGTGGCCGACGTATCCCGGCCCGGCACGAAGTCCTGTACGAGGATGCCGTGGACGCCATTGGCATCCTGCCCGACGAAGGCGATGGAGCGGCCGTCCGGCATCCAGCGCGCACGGCCGATAGTTACTCCGCTTCTCTTCCGGATATCGCAGGCTATCTCGAACGGAACTGGTGCGCCATCGGCGATCCGCACCACGCGTATGACACTGCGCTCGGTCCTGAGGCTGGTTACGTAGAGCGCGTACTGGCCGTCAGGAGAGACTTCGGGATTGTAATGTCCGCCGGTGGTGAGCCGCGCCGCCTGCGACCCATCGGGGCGCACTTTCCAGATTCCGACCTTCTCGGGATGGCTCGATGCGTACAACACCCATTTCCCGTCGCGTGTCATGGTGGCATTTTCCGCGTCGCGACCGTCGTGAGTGACCTGTCTCGCGCCGCTGCCGTCCGGCGCCGAGATGTAGATTTCGGGCGAGCCGGAGCGATCGGAGGTCCAGAGAAGGCCGCCATCGGGCGTAAAGGCCGGGTCATAATCGATTCCGCGGTAATCGGTGAGGCGGCTGATGCTGCCGGATTCCCGGGAGATCTGCCAGAGATCCATGTTTCCGCCGCGAGTGGACGCGAATACGATCAACCTGCCGTCAGCGGAGTACACCGGCTGCCTGTCGAGGCTGTTGCCGCGCGCGAGCCATCGATATTCCGTGTGATCCGATGCAGCGCCGAGCCGTATCTCGCGCAAACGCGACCGGTCGGACACAGTGTCGAAGACGAGCGCGCCCGTTCTCTGCAAATCGAGCACCAGCGTCAGATATGGCCACCCGTAAGAGCGGTTTACTCCCGACCTGACGTTCTGATAGACAAGAACCGGCGGCGTACCCGAGTAGCGGTCGCCGTCGCAATACATCACCTCGTCATTGGAAGCCCAGGCCAGCGATGACCTGCCGACTCCTCCCAATGGCGCTCGTACGGAATGTTTTTCCTTTCCATCCGTCGAGACGACAAGGATCTCGCCACGAAAGCCTCCCTGTGCGCTCCCGATCGACGCGATGCGCTTACCGTCAGGCGACCAGCGCGGAAGATCGAGAAGCATGTTGTGCAAACCGGCGAGCTGCCTGAATCCGGAGCCATCCACGCCCACCACACCCAGCACCGAGCCTTCGCGATACTGCGGGTCGTTCCAGCGGATGAAGGCGACCTGGCGGCCGTCGGGCGAGAAGTCTCCGCTGGCTACGTCGTCGATCACTTTACGCACGTCCCCGCCCAGACTGCTGACACGGTACAGGGATGTGCGCGTGCCGTGATTGCGAGTAAAGAGGATCATCGCGCCATCCGGGGAGAAACGCGGATTATCGTCGGGCCCGGACGTGAGCGCGATTTCATGGCCGCCGGCCAGCTCCTTCAGCCAGATGCGCGAGCGGCCGTCGCGTTCGGAGACGAAGGCGACTGTCTTTCGATCGGGTGAAACGGCGGGCGCGGAGTCGTGTCCGGAATACGTGAGGTAGCGAGCAACCGTGGATTCCTCGGGTGTTGACGGCCAGAGCCAAAGCGCGGCCACAGCGCCAGCCAGAACGCCGGCGAGCGCGCAGGCTGCGACCAGTACCCAGCGAGTTACCGCGGGCCGGCGGGTCACGGATTCGGGCGCGGGCAGACCCGATGAAGCGAGCCAGCGCAATTCATCCGCGAGATCGGCCGCGCTCTGCCACCGCGCGTCGGGAGCTTTCGCAAGACATTTCTGCACCACGCGGTCCACAGGACCCGCGCCGGAGATGGCTGAGCTCACCGGCGGCGGCTCATCGCGCAGAATCGCGCTGATCAGGCTTGCGCCGTCCCCACCCTGGAAGGCGGGTCTGCCCGTAACCATCTCGTAGAGCAGGCAGCCGAACGAAAAGATGTCGCTGCGACAATCGCAGGTTCTGGCCTGCAGTTGCTCGGGCGACATATAGGGCAGCGTGCCCACGACCGTGTTTACTTTCGTGATCGGCAGGGTTGCCGCCGGATCCTCCGCGCCGCTGGACGCGGTGGCGAGCTTTGCGAGTCCGAAGTCGAGCAGCTTCACTCCGGATTTGGTAAGCAGAACGTTCTCCGGCTTCAGATCGCGATGCACGACGCCGTTGCTGTGCGCCACGTGGAGCGCGTCGCAAATCTGCGCACCGTAGAGGAGAGCAGCGTTGAGCGGCAGAGGTCCTCCGATCGGGAGTCCCTCGATGTACTCCATAACGAGGAAGTTCGGTCCTATATCGTGGAGCTGGCAGATATTCGGATGATTGAGAGCCGCAATAGCCCGAGCTTCGCGCTCGAATCGCTCCGAGAACTCTTCGTGCGCAATCTTGACGGCAACTGTACGACCGAGCCGCGTATCGCGGGCTTTCCAGACGTCACCCATGCCGCCCGAGCCGATGCGGCTCAGCAGTTCGTATGGCCCAAGACGCAGTCCGACGGCGGCAGCAGACACTGTGAAGTCATATTGTATCTTCACCTCGAGGCGCCGCAGGCTACAATCCAGGCATGTTGAGCGGGCGCGCGACGCGCGAAGCGACGGCCAGCTACTCCGCCCGGTTCGCGATCCGCGACTTCTTCTATCGCAACGCGCAGTCGCTCACGGTCTCAAGCGTCGGCATCGGCACATACCTTGGCGGACATGATGACGCCACCACGCACGCCTACACCGATGCGATCACCGCCGCAGTGGAGCTGGGTATCAATGTTATCGACACTTCGCTGAACTACAGGCATCAGCGCTCGGAGTTTGCCGTTCGGGCAGCGCTGGTCAAACTGCAGGCGAGCGGCCGGTGCGAGCGCGACGAGCTCGTGATCTGCACGAAGGCCGGGTACCTGGTTCCGGGCGCAGTTCCGGAGATGTTACGCGAGGGAGATGTGGCAGGCGGGATGCATTCGATCGCACCCGGGTTTCTGGCGGATCAGCTCGAACGCAGCCGCGGCAATCTCGGCCTCGCGGCGATCGACATCTTCTACCTGCACAATCCCGAGACGCAGCTTGCCTACATAGACGAGGAAACCTTCTACGTGCGCATGCAATCCGCATTCGAACAGCTCGAGCACATGGCCGCGCAGGGCAGGATTTCCTTCTACGGAACGGCGACATGGGAAGGGTATCGGCGTCGGCCGCAGCAGCCGGGTGCACTGTCGCTGCCGCGGCTGGAGGAAATGGCGCGTCAGATTGCCGGCGACGACCACCACTTTCGTTTTGTTCAGCTTCCGTTCAATGTCGTGATGCAGGAGGCCGCCACACTGGCCAACCAGTTCATCGACGATGAGCCGATGACCGTACTCGAGGCGGCACGGCGGCTGGGCATCACGGTGATCGCCAGCGCATCGCTGCTGCAGGCGCGGCTGGCCGGCAGCCTGCCTGAGAATGGCGGCGAGCGTTTTCCGGGACTGGCGACAGATGCGCAACGCGCTATTCAGTTCGTGCGATCGACGCCGGGTATTACGACCGCGCTCGTGGGGATGTCCCGCCCGGAACATGTCTACGAAAACGTCGGCGCGGCCCAGCTCAGCGCGCGGGATGCGTGATGTTCGCCGGTGAACCGCGGGCGATCTACTGCACCTCCCAACTGGATTCTGCAATTGACACCCTGCCGAACACAGCGGCGGTTTTTGTGCTCTGGCCCCGCGCCGGCGAGGCGTATCTGGGCCGCACGACGATGTTGCGGCGCCGCCTGAAGCGGCTGTTGCGCGAGCGCACTTCATCGAAGCTGCTGAACCTGCGTGCAGTTGCTTCGAGAGTCGAGTACTGGCCGGCTGCCTCCCGGCTCGAAATGAGCCTCGTCAGTTACGACGTGGCCCGCCGCATCCTGCCCGAGCGCTACCTCGAGTATCTGAAGCTGCGCATGCCGGCGTATGTGCGGCTGGTGCTTGCGAACGAGTATCCGCGCACGCAGGTGACGTCGAAGCTCGGCGACGGACCCGGTGTATGGTACGGGCCGTTTCGCACCCGAGCGGCGGCAGAGGAGTTCGAGCACGGGATGCTCGACATGTTCCAGCTGCGCCGCTGCCAGGAGGATCTGCGTCCCGCGGCCGATCACCCCGGCTGCATGTACGGCGAGATGAATATGTGCCTCCGGCCGTGCCAGCAGGTGGTGGGGCCCGCGGAATACGCGAGCGAGACCGCGCGCGTGGCCGATTTTCTGCACACGAACGCGAGGCATCTGCTCGAATCCGCCGAGCACGCGCGCGATCGGCTCAGCGCGGAGATGGAGTTCGAGCTGGCGGCGCAGCAGCACAGGCGCGTCGAGCGGATCCAACAGGTTCTCAGGCTTCGAGACGAGATCGCGACGGATATAGACGCGCTGCACGGCATCGCCGTGCTGCCTTCAGCAGAACCGGAAACCGTCCTGCTCCAGTTTCTGCTGCATGGGACCTGGCAGCGACCGGTGAAGTTCCCGGCCGGTCCCAACGTGCGCGCCGGGACCTCGCTCGATCATCGGCTGCGCGAGGTGGTTGCGGAACTGGCGCCCTGGCGGGCGCCGGCGAAAGAACGGCAGGAGCACCTCGCGCTGTTCGCTCGCTGGTACTTTTCGAGCTGGCGCGACGGCGTATGGCTGCCGATGGCGGCGGCCGGGGACGCGCCATGGCGCAGGATGGTTTCAGCGGTTTCGCGCACCGCCGCGGCGGGGCTGAACGTTTCTTCACCAACAGTGATGTAAACGGAGGGAGCCGCTCGTGCGTCCACCAGACGTGCGGAGGTGACATGCGCAAACGCCTGCAGCTTGTTTCAGTTGCGATCCTCGGGACCGTGCTCGCGGGTTGCGGCTCGACGAAAATCGGCCGTGTGCTGCAAGATCCGGCGCGGTACAACAACCGCAATGTGACCGTCGAGGGCCGCGTTGTGCAGTCGGTCGGCGCTTTCATCGCCGGTGTTTATCAGGTGGAGGACGAGACCGGCCGGATATATGTGTTGTCCAGCCGCGGCGTCCCATCGAAAGGCGCCCGGGTAAAAGTGGAAGGGACAGTCACGCCCGGGCTGAGCCTGATGGGCAAATCGATCGGCACGACGATTCGCGAGCGAGACCATAAAGTTCGGTTCTGAGATCTCGGGCTTTTAGTGACACGGCTTGCCAGGCTGCCGGCCGGTTCAAGCGCTCTGGCCAGCCAACAAGCACATAGCGGGTTAACAACCCGGCGCAGCGTGCCAGGCTGCCCCACATTCCAACTACTGTCCGATACTCACGGTTGTAATCACCACGCCAAGCTTGCGGTCATCGGTCGGGGTGCTGATAGTCCGCTCCGCTTCAATGGCGACATCGATCGATTTCATGCCAACCAGGTCCGCGGGAAGTCCATCGCGGAAGGTGAAAGCGAGGTTCGACCGGTTAATCTCGTGGGTCGCGATCGGACGGCCTTCCACGCTGATGGCAAGCCGAAGCGGCCCCTGAAGCATGTGCTGTTCGGGGCAGGTGCCGCTGACTTCCAGCTTCTCCGACGCGTTTCGGGGGCCGCGGACGCGGACGACACCGCGTTTCGACATCCAGCGGAATCTGTCTTCAATGGCGTAGAAGCCGTCGATCACCTGCGGCTCGTAAGCGGCCTGCGCGACTTCCACGCGCGGTGAGAACTCGAGATCGCTGCCGCGGCTCGCGAGCAGACGCGCATAGAGATCGGTGACGTTGCGCAGCTTTTCCCCGGACACCTCGTAGACTACGGCCTTGTCATGACTGATGGCGTGCAGTGCCGCGGTTTCGGCAAGGAAATAGCGCGTCAGAGGACCGGATTCGTTGAACGGCTCAATGCGCGGCTCGGCATCCGCGGTCAGATAGATGTCACGCAGGCCGAAGATGCGAAACGGGTCGCCGTAAAAGCCGATCCAGAACAACTCGCTGTCCATGTTGCGAATCAGCAGGATCTTGTTCGGATGCAGTTTGTGCGCGTAGGCGACTCGCTCGAGAAAAGCCTTCGCGCGCTGCGAACCCTGCCAGTTCCACCGGGTTTGCCGCCAACTCGCCTGCGCGGACGGAACTGCATAAGCGAGCACCACGACGGCAGCGGCGATCTGCACGTGCCGCGGCGCTCGCCAGGCCTGTGCGACCGTCCACCCGCCGAGCATCGCGAGCCCGATCGACGGGATCGTGAGGTAGTAATCCGAGATGTGGTTCTTCAGCGGCAGCACGGGCCCGATTGCGATCAGGAACCACCCGGCGAAAAGCAGCACGAGCCATTGACGGCGGCGAATCATCCATACGATCGCGGCTATGATCCCGACGGCCACCACTGCCTCGGCGGTGACGATCAGCCAGTAGTCGATCTGTTTGCCGCGGAAGAACCGGGCTTGCCCGATGGTCCAGCGAATGTATGTGGCGAGCGTAGTGGCGATGCTCGTATCGAAGTACATCCTGTAGATCTCGCCGGTCTGCCTCGGCGCGACGCTGCGGTGGACCAGCGTGAAAATCGCCGAGGCGGCGAACATGGGAAGTGTCCAGATCAGATACCGCCGCGCGCAGCAGAGAGCGTACAGACCGGCGAGCGCGGGGTAGATCACGTTCATTTCGAGGGCGCCGAAACCCAGCAGGAAGGGCAGCCATAGCCACCAGTACCAGCGGCGCTCTGCTGTTTCCGTGAAGCGGAGCCAGCACCAGAACGCGAGCAGCAGGAAAAAGGCGCAGAGTATCTGGTTATAAGCGGAGGTCCACGAGAGGGGTGTCGAGAGGCCGACGTTTACGACCCACAGGCAGGCGGCCGCGAACCCGGCAATGCGCGACCTTGCAAGCCGATTCACGACGATACAGAGCAGCACCAGGTCGGCGAACATGGTCAGGAATACGGCAATTCGGAAGGGCAGCGCGTCCATGCCGAACAGGTTCACGAACACCATGAAGAAGAGGCGCTCGCTCAGCGGGCGGATCGTGCCCTGGGCCATGGGCGTGAACAGCGCTGTGAGGAAGCTGCG